>JAYOZQ010000060.1:1665-4576 GCA_038154225.1 Candidatus Pelagibacter sp. | reverse complement strand
AAAGGGAGATTGATGTCAGAAAAAAAGACTTTAATGAGATTTATGACGAATTTATTAGTGATAAAGCTAAAGAGCAATCTAGCAGATGTTCTCAGTGTGGTGTTCCTTTTTGCCAAGTTCATTGTCCCTTAAGTAATAATATTCCTGATTGGCTTAAGCTAACTGCTGAAGGAAGACTTAAGGAAGCTTACGAATTATCGCAAAGCACAAATAATATGCCGGAAGTCTGTGGAAGAATATGCCCACAAGATAGGTTGTGTGAAGGCAATTGTGTCATCGAACAGTCTGGCCATGGAACAGTAACCATTGGCTCAATGGAAAAATATATTACTGATAATGCCTGGGAGCAAGGCTGGGTAAAACCTATAAATATTTCTCATGAAAAAAACCAAAGTGTTGGAATAATTGGTGCTGGACCAGCTGGCTTAGCTGCAGCTGAAGAATTGAGAAAAAATGGATATAAAATCACAGTTTATGACAGATATGATAGGGCTGGTGGATTGTTAATTTATGGAATACCAAATTTTAAGCTTGAAAAAGAAGTTGTTGAGAGAAGAACTAAGCTCTTAAAAGATGGTGGAATTGAGTTTATTCAAAATTTTGAAGTAGGAAAAGATGCAAATTTAGAACAATTAAGAAAAAAACATGATGCAATTCTAATTGCAACAGGAGTTTACAAAGCTCGAGAGGTAGAACTTCCAGGTAATGACTTAAATAATATTTTTCCTGCGATGGATTTTTTAACAGCATCCAATAAAAAAGGATTAGGCGATAAAGTAGAATTATTTGATAAAGGAATTTTAAATGCAGAGGGAAAAGATATTGTTGTAATTGGTGGTGGTGATACAGCAATGGACTGCGTAAGAACATCAATAAGACAAAAAGCAAAATCAGTTAAATGTTTATATAGAAGAGACAAAGAGAATATGCCTGGATCAGCAAGAGAGGTTGCTAATGCTGAAGAGGAAGGTGTCGAATTTGTTTGGCTATCAAGTCCCAAGGAATTTAAGGGTATTAACAAAGTTGAAAAATTAATTGTTGACCAGATAAAATTAGGTGATCCTGATGAAAGTGGAAGAAGAAAACCTGAGGTTCAACAAGACTCAAGTTTTGAGATCAAAGCAGATATGGTTATTAAGGCTCTAGGTTTTGATCCTGAAGATTTGCCAACTTTATTTGACTCTAACGAACTGCAAGTGACTAAATGGGGAACTATCAAAGCAGATTTTGATTCAATGGAGACAAATTTGAGTGGGGTTTTTGCTGCAGGAGATATAGTTAGAGGTGCATCTTTAGTTGTTTGGGCGATAAAAGATGGAAGAGATGCAGCAGCTTCGATTAAAAAGCATTTAGAAAATAAAGAATTAAAACAGTCAAAAGTAGCTTAATGAAAAATTATAAAAAAAATTTTGAAATACTGAAAAAAAACCATGTCTATTCTGAAGAGATGGAACACGATGCTTGTGGTGTTGGTTTAATTGCTTCTACGGAGGGAAAGAAGTCACGTAAAGTTGTCGAGTATGGAATTGAAGCTTTAAAAGCAGTTTGGCACAGAGGAGCAGTTGATGCTGATGGTAAAACGGGTGATGGTGCTGGGATACATGTAGAAATACCAAAAGATTTTTTTATAGAAAAAATAGAAGTTACAGGTCATACCCACGATAATTCAGAAATCTGTGTTGGAATGATTTTCTTACCAAGAAATGATTATGCAGCACAAGAAAGTTGCAAAACAATAGTTGAAAGCGAACTAACCAAAAATGATTTTAGCATTTATGGTTGGAGGCAAGTTCCAGTCAACCCAAAAGTCTTAGGTGAAAAAGCATTTCAGACAATGCCTGAAATTATTCAAGTACTTTTTAAATCAAATAATCCAGAATTATTGAATAAAGATCTTGAAAGAAAAATTTATGAAACAAGAAGGATAATTGAAAATAAAGCTTTTAAGATTTCTTTGAATAATTTTTATATTTGTTCTCTTAGTTCAAAATCAATCATTTATAAGGGAATGTTTTTAGCAGAAGCTATTTCAGATTTTTTTTTAGATTTAAAAGATGAAAGATTTGTTTCAAGATACGCAATTTTTCATCAAAGATTTTCTACAAACACAGCACCAAGTTGGAATCTAGCTCAACCTTTTAGAGCAATTGCTCATAATGGAGAAATCAATACATATCGTGGTAATAAAAATTGGATGAAAGTTCATGAACAAGAAATGAATAGCCCACTTTTTGATAACATAGAAAATTTAAAACCGGTAATTCAACAGGGGGCATCAGACTCAGCTGCATTGGATAATGTTTTTGAATTATTAAATATTTCAGGTCAACCAGCACCTCTAGCAAAATTAATGTTAGTGCCAGATGCTTGGTCTAAAAAAAATAAAACTTTATCTAGAGATCATCAACAATTATTTAATTTTTTAAATAGTACTATGGAACCTTGGGATGGACCTGCTGCTATTGCTGGAACAGATAATGAATGGGTAATCGCTGCAAATGATAGAAATGGATTGAGACCCTTAAGATATGCAATTACCAAAGATAATTTATTATTTGCAGGTTCAGAAACTGGAATGATTGAACTTAACGAAAAAAAAATTTTAACTAAGGGAAGATTAGGCCCAGGAGAAATAATTGGGGTTAGAATTGAAAAAGGAAAAGTATTCACTAACAGCAAAATCAAAGATTATTTAGCTAAAGAATACAAACATTTTAATTCTCAAATTATCGATTTAGATGAAAAAATTACTATCTCTGGAGAAAAGCATTCATTCTCTGGAGATGATTTAAGACGAAGACAGTACACATTTGGAATGAGTCTTGAAGACTTAGAGCTTATTTTGCACCCAATGGCTGAAGATGCGAAAGAGGCGATTGGCTCTATGGGTGATGATACTCCTCTTGCAGTA
>JAYOZQ010000060.1:0-1565 GCA_038154225.1 Candidatus Pelagibacter sp. | reverse complement strand
GATTGTACTTTTTCTAAAGATCAGTCTTTATTTGAGGCAATAAAACAAGTCCAAAAAGATGCTGAAATTGCTGTTAGACAGGGTGTTACCCAGTTAATTTTGAGTGATAAAGGATTATCCGAAACTAATTTGCCTATTCCTATGTTGTTATGTGTAGGAGCAATCAATTCATTCTTGATAGAAAAAAAATTAAGAGGATATGTTTCTATAAATGTTCAATCTGGAGAAGCTTTAGATACGCACTCATTTGCCACCTTAATTGGTGTAGGCGCAACTACAGTAAACCCATACCTTGCTTTTGACAGCTTATATCAAAGACATGAAAAAAAACTTTTTGGAAAATTTAGTTTTGATGAATGTGTTGAAAGATACATTAAATCTGTAAATGCTGGTCTATTAAAAATCATGTCTAAAATGGGAATTTCTGTTTTGAGTTCATATAGAGGGGGATGCAATTTTGAAACTGTTGGATTGAGCAGAACGATTGTTGCTGATTATTTTCCAGGTGTGGTATCTAAAATTTCTGGAATTGGATTAACAGGAATAGAAAAAAAAATTAGATCTATTCATAAAGAAGCATTTGAAAGCTCTGAAACTATTTTACCAATAGGTGGAATATATAGATATCGTAAAAATGGAGAAACACACCAATATCAAGGAAAATTAATTCATTTATTACAAAGCGCTGTTGGATCAAATTCTTATGAAGCTTACAAAAGATATGCAGAAGGAATATATAATTTACCACCAATAAATTTAAGGGATTTAATTGATTTCAGATCAAAAAAATTGAAAGGATCGATTGATATTTCTGAAGTTGAACCAATACAAAATATACTTAAAAGATTTGGAAGTGGAAGCATGTCACATGGAGCGCTTTCAAAAGAAGCTCATGAAACACTTGCCACAGGAATGAACAGAATTAAAGGTGCCTCTTGTAGTGGTGAGGGTGGAGAAGATGAGAGTAGGTTTAAAGTTCTAGAAAATGGAGACAGTGCAAATTCTAGAGTAAAACAAATAGCTTCAGCCAGATTTGGTGTAACAGTTAATTATTTAAATAATTGTAATGAAATTGAAATTAAAATAGCTCAAGGAGCAAAACCAGGAGAAGGTGGACAGCTACCAGGGTTTAAAGTTACTGATGAGATTGCAAAATTAAGACATTCAACACCTGGAGTTACTTTAATATCACCTCCACCACATCACGATATTTATTCAATAGAAGATCTTGCTCAACTTATTTATGATTTGAAACAAATAAATCCTAAAGCAAGAATTGGGGTTAAGCTTGTTGCGTCATCAGGTGTAGGAACAATTGCAGCTGGTGTTGCTAAAGCAAAAGCAGATATAATATTAATATCTGGACATAATGGCGGTACGGGCGCAACACCGCAAACTAGCGTTAAGTATGTTGGAATACCATGGGAAATGGGTTTAACAGAAGCTAATCAAGTTTTAACATTAAACAATCTAAGACACAAAGTTACTCTTAGAACTGATGGTGGCATTAAAACAGGAAGAGATGTTGTTATTGCAGCAATGATGGGAGCAGAAGAGTATGGAGT
>JAYOZQ010000059.1:0-4613 GCA_038154225.1 Candidatus Pelagibacter sp. | reverse complement strand
ACCCAATTGAATATCAAAATCATATTTTTGATAAATTGATGGAAGCTGGAAAAGACTTAGGTCTTAAACCTTTTGGCATCAGAGCAATGAATAGTTTAAGATTAGAAAAATCATATAAATTAGTTGGAACAGAACTTTCAATTGAATATTCACCTTATGAGTCTGGTTTAGATAGATTTGTTCATCCAAACAAAGGAAACTTTATTGGATTAGAGGCTTTGAATAAATGGAGAGAAAAAGGTTTTGACAACAAGCTTATTACTCTTGAAGTTCATAATACTAAAGATGCTGATGTTTTAGGAAATAACCCAATTTACAAAGATAATAAAGTTGTTGGCAGAGCAACAGGAGGTGAATTTGGTTTTAGATTAGATAAATCAATTGCTCTTGCAATGGTTAAACCAGAGCATGCAAATGTGGGCGACAAATTACAAGTTGATATTTTAGGTGAAATGTACGACGCTACAGTAATTGAGGAGAGTCCATACGACTCTGAAAACAATTTATTAAGAGCTTAATGAAAATTTTAGTCGCTGTTAAAAGAGTTATTGATTACAACGTTCAAATAAGAGTTAAAGAAGACGGCACTGGTGTTGTCACTGACAATGTTAAGATGTCAACTAATCCACCAGATGATAATGCAATCGAAGAAGCAGTTAAGATTAAAGAAAGTGGAAAAGCAACTGAAGTAATAGCTGTTACAGTTGGTGAAGAAAAGGCTCAAGAGACTGTAAGAAAAGCATTGGCGGTTGGAGCGGATAGAGGAATTCATGTTAAAGCAGAGGGTGTCATTGAACCCATCGCTGTTTCAAAAATTTTACAAAAAATTGTTGATAAGGAAAAACCAGATTTAGTATTTATGGGTAAACAAGCAATTGATGATGACTGCAACCAAACAGGACAAATGTTGAGCGCTTTATTAGATTGGCCACAAGCAACTTTCGCCTCAAAAATTGATGTGAAAGATGGAAAATTAGAAGTGGTTAGAGAGATAGACGAAGGTTTAGAAACTATCGAAATAAATACTCCAGCAATTGTAACCTGTGATTTAAGATTAAATGAACCAAGATATGCTTCTTTACCAAATATAATGAAGGCGAAGAAAAAACCAATTGAACAAATGAATGCATCAGATCTTGGTGTTGATGTTGCTCCTAAAATACAACAAATTAAAGTTGAAGAGCCACCAAAACGAAAAGCAGGAATTAAAGTTTCAAGTGTTGCTGAATTAGTTCAAAAATTAAAAAATGAGGCAAAAGTTATATAATGTCAGTATTATTAATCGTAGAGCATAACAATAAAGAACTTAAATCATTTACTTTAAATGCTGTAACTGCAGCATCTCAAATTGATAGTGATGTTCATGCATTAGTGATTGGAAATAATTGTGGGGATGTTGCAAAAGCTGCATCAGAATTACCTTTGGTTAAAAAAGTAATCTCAGTTGAAGCTGCTCATTATGAAAATTTTTTAGCAGAAAATTTTGCTCCAGTGGTGACAAAACTTGCAGATAATTATTCACACATAGTTTGTTCAGCAAATACCTTTGGTAAAAATTTAATGCCGAGAATAGCTGCTAAATTAGATACTTCACAGGTTAGTGATATTATTAAAGTAGAGTCAGCGGATACTTTTGTAAGACCTATTTATGCAGGAAATGCATTTGCAACGGTTAAAAGTACTGATGCAAAAAAATGTGTTACAATTAGACCTACTTCTTTTGATCCATGCGAAAGCTCTGGGGGTTCAGCACCAATTGAAACGGCTGAAGCAGCAGATGAATTTTCATTAACTAAATTTGTTAAAAGAGAAGAAATAAAATCAGATAGACCAGAACTTGGTACAGCAAGAATAGTTGTCTCTGGTGGAAGAGGGATGCAAAGTGGAGATAATTTTAAATTAATTACTTCCATTGCTGATAAATTAAATGCAGCAATAGGTGCTTCAAGAGCTGCAGTTGATGCAGGATATATTAGTAACGATCATCAAGTTGGACAAACAGGTAAAGTAGTTGTCCCAGATTTATATATTGCAGTTGGAATATCAGGAGCTATTCAACATCTAGCAGGCATGAAAGAGAGTAAAGTAATTGTTGCAATTAATAAAGATGGAGAAGCTCCAATTTTTAGTGTTGCAGATTATGGTTTAGAAGCAGATCTATTTGAAGCCTTGCCGCAGTTCTTAGAAGAGCTGAACAAATTAAACACTATACAAAAATAATTCTTAAAGATAAAAATATCATATGACTAGAGAGTCGATGGAATATGATGTTGTTATAGTTGGAGGAGGTCCTTCTGGATTATCTACAGCTATTAAACTTAAGCAGCTTGATCCTAATTTAAATGTTTGTCTATTAGAAAAAGCCTCCGAAATTGGTGCTCATATTTTAAGTGGTAATGTTTTTGAAACAAGAGCATTAGACGAACTTTTACCTAATTGGAAAGAACTTAATTCACCAATTAAAACAAAAGTATCTAAAGAAAAGTTTTTATTTTTAGGAAAAACTAAATCATTAAGCTGGCCAACATGGTTACTTCCTAAGGTTCAGCAAAATCACAATAATTATATAATTAGTTTAGCTAATTTATGTAGATGGTTAGCAGAACAAGCAGAAGCGTTAGGAGTTGAAATATTTCCAGGATTTCCAGCAAGTGAAATTTTATATAATGAAGATGGATCTGTTAAAGGTGTCGCTACCCAAGATATGGGTATTGATAAAGAGGGTAATAAAAAAGATAGTTTTGAGCCTGGAATAGAATTACTAGGCAAGGTAACTGTCTTTGCAGAAGGCTGCAGAGGTCATTTAGGAAAACAACTGATTGAAAAATTTAATCTTTCAAAAGATAAAGACCCTCAACAATATGGAATTGGTTTTAAAGAAATTTGGGAAATCGAAGATAAAAATCACGAAGAAGGAATGGTGATGCATACAGCGGGATGGCCATTAGATAACAATACTTATGGTGGAAGCTTCATGTATCACGCAGAAAATAAACAAGTATTTTTAGGTTATGTTATAGGTTTAGATTATAAAAACCCACATCTTTCACCATATGATGAGTTTCAAAGATTTAAAACTCATCCATCAATCAAAAAGATTATTGAAGGAGGAAAAAGAATTTCTTATGGAGCTCGAGCATTAATTGAAGGTGGGCTTCAAAGTTTACCTCAAATGTTTATGCCAGGAGCACTACTAGTTGGTTGTGATGCAGGAACATTAAATATGCCTAAAATTAAAGGCTCACATACTGCAATGAAAAGTGGAATGATCGCAGCAGAAACAATCGTTGATAAAATTAAACAAAATAAAAATTTATCTAATTATGAGGAAAAATTCAAAAAAAGCTGGGTCTATGAAGAACTTCATGCAGCTCGTAATGTAAAGCCTAGCTTTAGCTGGGGTTTAATTCTTGGAATAATATTTACTGGTATTGATCAAATTTTATTTAAAGGGAAATTACCTTTTACTTTAAAACACAAACATGCTGATCATGAAACTTTAAAACCAGCCAATGAAATGCCAAAAATAGAATATCCAAAATATGATAATGTTATTACTTTTGATAAAACAAGTTCAGTTTATCTAACAGGCACAAATCACGCAGATAATCAACCAGTTCACTTAAAACTTAAAGATCCTAACTTACCAATCAATTATACTTTAGAAAAATTTGATGAACCTGCACAAAGATATTGCCCAGCTGGAGTTTATGAGGTTCAAAGAGAAAACGATCAAAATAAATTTGTAATTAATTCTCAAAATTGTATTCATTGTAAAACTTGTGATATTAAAGAGCCTTCCCAAAATATTACTTGGGTTACACCAGAGGGTAGTGGTGGACCTAAATACGGAAATATGTAATTTAAGATAAATCTATTGCAAACTTTTTTAAAGTTTCAATAGGCACATGTTTAAGAGTATTTTTATGAGTTCTTTTTAAAAATACAGGACATCCTTTGCCAGCTTCAACTGCTTTTGCATACCAGCTTGCACAAACACACCATCCATCGCCATCTTTTAAACCAGGAAATCCAAATTCTGGATGAGGTGTAATTAAATCATTGCCTGCAACTTTTAACCATTCTAAAAATTCTGTTGTAACTTTTGCACAAACTGTGTGAACTCCATGATCATTTTCATCAGTGTTGCAACAACCATCACGGTACCATCCTGTTAAGGGATTGTTCGAACACTCCTCTAGATCTTCACCTAGAACATTTTTTTGTTTATCACTCATTTAGATTTTTGTAGGATTTGGCTGACCTTTGTAAACTTCTTCTGGATCAAATTTTTTTTCTTTTTCTAAGAATTCCATTTCTATTTTACGACCATTATCAATTGGTCCCATTGGAATGGATCGGTAAAAGCAAGATCTATATCCTACATGACAACTTGCACCATCACCTATATCAACAGTCATCCAAACAGAGTCTTGATCATCATCAATTCTTAATTCTGTTACTTTTTGAGTAAATCCACTTGTTTTACCTTTGTGCCAAATAGCTTTTCTTGACCTGCTAAAGTAGTGAGCTTCTTTAGTTTCAATGGTCTTTTTTAATGCTTCAACATTCATATATCCGTGCATCAAAACATCTTTTGTTTTTGAACACAT
>JAYOZQ010000058.1:0-4623 GCA_038154225.1 Candidatus Pelagibacter sp. | reverse complement strand
AACTTTACACCAGTTTTTTTTAAAACACTTTCAGACACAAATTCTATTAATTTTTTCATATCATCAAATTTAGCATTACCTTTATTTACAAAAAAATTACAATGTTTTTCAGAAATACCAGCATCGCCAAATGATTTTTCTAGAGGAACTGACTCTTTTATTAATTGCCAAACTTTTTTGTCTGATTGACCTAATGGATTTTTAAAAGTGCTTCCACTTGTTTTAATTTTTGTAGGTTGTGCTTTTTCTTTTTTTTCTTTTAATTCTATCATTTCTTTCTTAATCAAATCTGATTTTTTTCTGAAACCCTTAAAAGATGCACTTAAAAAAATTAAATCATTAGGTAATCCACTATCTCTGTATTTAAAATCAATTTCTTTTGCTGGAATTGTAACAACTTGTCTTGATTTGTTTATAGCTTGTACTGAGATTAGGATATCTTTAAATTCTCTTCCAAAACAACCAGCATTCATTTTTATACCTCCTCCAACTGTACCAGGTATACAAGATAAAAATTCAAATCCACCCAAACTATTATCCATTGCAAATTCTGATAGTGATTTATCACTAACGGCACTTCCAGCTATAATTATGTCTTCTGACAAAAGGGAAATATTATTAAAATTATTTGATAACTTGATTACAACACCATCATATGTTTTGTCAGTAATAAGAGTATTTGAGCCACCTCCTAGGATAAATATTTTCTCTTTATTATTTATTAATTTTAAAAATTTAATTAATTCTTTCAAATTTTCAGCTTTATAGAAAATTTTTGCATTACCACCTATGTTAAACCAATTTCTTTTTTTTAAATTATAATTAAATTTAATATTTTCATTAAATTCTGATAACAAATCATTTTGGTTAATGCTCATTATAAATATTTAGGCATTTCTCTCATCCAATTTGAGATTGTCCCTGCACCCATTCCAATAACTATTTTTTTTCCATAAATATTATTTTTAATATATTTAGCTAATTGAAATCTATCATCTGCTAAAAATAGTTTTACTTTTGAGTTTTTGATTATTTCTCTTGCAAAATTTTCATATTTAAAACCTAATGATATTTTTTCTCCTGCTGTATAAATAGGAAGTAAGATTACTTTATCTGCATTTTTAAATGCATAAGTGAAATCTTTTTTTAAGTCTTTTAATCTTGATATTCTATGTGGTTGAAAAATACATATTTTTTCATATCCCTTATAAACATCATTGACTCCTTCTAACACAAATTTGATTTCAGTTGGATGATGAGCATAGTCATCAAAAAAGTCGACTTTATTAAATGTGAAAATTTTATTAAATCTTCTTTGAACACCCTTAAAATTTTTTAATCCTTTTTTAATACTTGAAACTGTTAATCCAACTGTAATAGCCAAAGCTGAGGCTGCAACTGAATTTCTAATATTGTGTATTCCTAATAAAGGTATTTTAATTTTTTTAATTAATTTTTTTTTTATATTTGGCAAAATTATCTTTAAATCAAATTCAGAATAATCTTTTGATTGTTTAATATTTTTAATACAAAAATTTGATTTTATATCTGTTCCATATGTATAAAAATTTTTATTATTCAACTTCTTAATCAATTTTTTATTATTCTTATCATCAATACAAATAAAAGATTTTCCAAAGGATGGAACTTTTTTTATAAATTTAATAAAATAATTATTTAACTCATCCATAGAACTATAAAAATCCATATGCTCTCTATCTATGTTGGTAATTATCGAATATGTTGGTGGAACGTGAACAAAACTACCGTCAGACTCGTCCGCTTCTAAGATAGACCAGTCACTTTTACCAAGTTTTGCAGTATTGTTGATAGAATTTATTACACCTCCATTAATAATGGTTGGATCTATTTTGGTTTCTTGAAAAATCGAAGCTATTAGTGATGTCGTAGTTGTTTTTCCGTGAGAGCCAACAACTACAATATTTTTTGTTAAAGAAACAATATTGGCTAGCATTTCTCCTCTTTTATAAATCGGTAGTTGTTTTTTATTTGCCTCTATTAATTCAGGGTTATTTTTTTTAATTGCAGAAGAAACTACTACAATTGTTGCTTTATTAATATTTTGCTTTTTATGTCCAATTGTAATCTTAATTTTATCTTTTTTTAATCTCTCAATATTTTTGTTACTTGCAATATCACTGCCCTGAACTTTAAATCCTTTACTCTTCATAATGAGAGATAATCCACTCATACCTATTCCACCAATTCCAATAAAATGAATAATTTCTGATTTTGCTAATTTAATTTTCATTAATAATATTTAATAAATTTTGATTAACATTATTCCATGTATTTTGATAATTTAATTTTTCTAAATTATTTTTTTTTATAAGTATTTCATCTTTATTGCTCAATATGTTTAATAGCAAATCTTCAAATTTTTTTTTATCAAAATTAATTTGATCAACAACCCAACAGCAACCTTTATCTTTATAATAATTAGCATTTTCTAATTGATGGTTATCTTTAGAACTTGGTAATGGAATGGCAATAAATGGTTTTTCAGATAACGAAATTTCAGCCAAACTAGAAGCTCCAGATCTTGTAATACACAAATCAGCTTGATCTATTAATAAATTTAGATTTTGATCATAACTGAAAACAGTACTTTCAATATTATTTTCTAAATATAGATTTTTGAGATTATCTATGTTTTTTTGATTTGTTTGGTGAATTACCTTTAAAGTTTTAAACTTCGAAACTTTAATAATTGACTCATGCAAAATTTTATCAAATATTTGTGCACCCTGACTCCCCCCTATTATTATTAAAGTAAATTTATTATTATTATTTTTTTTTGATTTTTTATTATAATATTTTTCTCTTATTAATGGATTTATAATATTTAATTTATTTTTATATTTTTTTGGAAAACTAATAATATTCTCTGAATAACATATGATTTTTTTACAAAATTTAAGAAAAAATTTATTTGCTCTTCCAATTACCATATTGGGTTCTAGCAAATAAATTTTTATATTTAATATCCAAGCTGCTATACATAATGGTAGTGACATGTACCCACCAGTAGAAATAAGAATTTGAATTTTTTCTTTTTTTAATATTATCAATGATCTTAAAATTAATAAAAATACTTTTAAAATTGATAATGGGAATAAAATGAAATTATTTAACTTGGGAGTATCAATAACTACAGTTTCATAAGATTTATCATCTAAATATTTAAGGCCTCTAACATCAGTTGAAATTAATATATTGTAATTTTCTTTTAAATGATCATGGATTGTAATTGCTGGAATAACATGTCCGCCAGATCCTCCGGTAGAAATTAAAATCTTACCTTTCATTTTAATTTTCTATTTTTCTTTTTGTTAAATTTAAAATTATGCCTGATATTATTGAGATACTTATTATTGAAGAGCCTCCATAACTTAAAAATGGTAAGGTCATACCTGTAGTAGGAAATAATCTGATATTAACACCTATATGAATAGTTGCTTGCATTAAAATTAAGCTTACACATCCAATTAAAACTAGTTTAATTTTATCATCTTTTTCAAAGTTTATTTTTTTAAAGACCATATAAATAAAGATTAAAAACAAAAATAATATTAATATTATGGCAACGACACCAAACTCTTCAGAAATTACAGAGATTATATAATCAGTGTGTGCTTCTGGTACTCGATTTTTTAAAGTTCCTTCACCAATTCCTTTACCAAAGAAACCACCACTTGTAATGGACTCGATAGCTTTGTCAGATTGAAAATTATGTGTTCCTGTATCTCTATTAAAAAAAGAAAAAATCCTACCTTGAATATAATCAAACTTAGGTACGTACATAATTAAGTAAACTAATGAAATAATAGCAATAGTAGAAAGACCAAAAAGTAAAAAGATATTTATTCCAGATGTAAAAATTAAAACTGCCCAAGAGAAAATAACGAGAAGAGTTTGACCTATATCTGGCTGCATTATAAGAAATAAAGCAATTATAGATACCAAGATTGTTGATAATAAATATTTTAAATAAATATTTGAAGTTCTGACACTACATAAAATGGCTGAAATCATAATAACGAAAAAGGGTTTTAATAATTCAATGGGTTGAAATCTTGGTAAAAAAAAAAGGTCTATCCATCTTTTTGATCCCTTAACTTCAACACCAACAATGGGAACTAAAAGTAAAGCAAACAAAGTAATAAAAAAAAGAAAATACGAGTAACGAAATAATTGATTAGTTTTTAAAGAAGAAAAAATAAAAATTATAAATATTCCAATAAAAATATAGATTAAATGCTTAAAAAAAAAGAAGTAACTATTTGTATCTAATTTATCAGAAGCAATTAATGATGTGGAAACTAATGAAAAAAAAAGTCCAATTACAAATAATAAACTAATAATTAAAAATATTGATTTATCTATATTCTTCCACCATTGATAATAAAATTTATATAAAAAAATATTATTTTGCATTAAGAAATTTTTTAATTAATTGATTAAAATATTTTCCCCTATCTTCAAAATTCTTAAAACTATCAAATGATGCTCCAGCTGGACTAAATAATATGATATTTTTTTTTAACTTCTCATTTTTTAAATCAGAAAATATTTCTTTTAATATATCTTTTAAATATTTTA
>JAYOZQ010000057.1:0-4759 GCA_038154225.1 Candidatus Pelagibacter sp. | reverse complement strand
AATTTCCACATATCAAAGCTACTGGAGATATTCCTGGTGATTGTTCTTATGAAGAAATGTCTAAGAAAAATTACAAAGGTAAAACTCTTAAAATAAATACGCATGCTGTACCAGTAATCGGACAGCCTACAGCTCTTCATGCTGAGCAGTTTGCTAAGTTAACAGGAGCAAAAGTTGATGTAACACATACACCAGCGGGTGATTTGTATGCAAAAGCTATGGTTCCATTTAAAGCAGGTCAAGCTCCATACGATATCGTATTTGGCTTTTCTAACTTTATAAATGACTGGAAACAATATTTAGCTCCAGTTCCAAAAAAATACATAAACTCACCTGAGATGAAAGATGTAACTAAATCTCACATTGGAGTTTCTTCTTGGGACGGAACTATGTACCAATATCCAGTTGATGGCGACAGACATTATCTAAAATACAGAAAAGACGTAATAGATAATCCTGAAATGCAAAAAAAATACAAAGCAGATACTGGTAAAGAGTTAAGAGTTCCAAGAACATGGAAAGAGTATGGCGAAATGGCTAAATACTTTAATGGTTGGGACTGGGATGGAGATGGAGAAAAAGAATACGGTTCAGCTGAAGTTATGAAAAAAGACGACTTAATGTTCGCAGCTTTTTTCAGCAGATCAGTAGCGTATGCTAAAAATCTAAGTACTCCAGGTGGTTTCTTTTTTGATTTAGAAACTATGAAACCAAATATTAACAATCCAGGATTTGTTGAAGCTTTAACTGATTGGGTAGAGGCTACTAAGTATGTTCCTCCAGGAGGAATTAACTTTGGACTAGGTGATGAAATTGGATCATTTGGTGGTGGTCAAACACTATTTAGTTTTTCATGGGATGATGCTTTCATCGCAGCAATGCAAGATGATAGCCCTATTAAAAACAAAGTAGGTGCAGCTCCTCTTCCAGGTGCAGATAGAGTTTGGAACAGAAATACTAATGGCTGGGAAAATAGATATAACCAAGCTCCTTACATTGTATGGGGTTGGGCAGTTGGTGTTGCTAAGAAAAGTAAAGTTAAAGACATGGCGTTCGATTACCTATGTTTCTTTTCTAACGGAGCAAACCACCAAGCTGACTTAGCGATTGGTAACTTTGGTGTTAACCCGTTTAAAAACTCAGATTTTGATCCAAATATTTATATAGATACTATGGGTTGGGATCCTGAGATTGCTAACAGTTATACTAAAACACTTTTAGATATGGAAAAAAGTAAAAATAGAGTTTTCCCTCTAAGAGTTCCGGGTGTATTTGAATTCACTAGTGCAGTTGCTACTGGTACTTCAAAAGCGCTAGCTGGACAGTTGTCACCACAAGAAGCTTTAGATGAAGTTGCTAAAGAGTGGGAAGCAATTGTTAAAAGAGTAGGTAAAAAAGCAGTACAAGATGCCTACGCTGTTGGTGTAAAAATGGAAGACAACAAGTTATAATACTAACTTTAATTACACGGCCACTTTTTAAAAGCGGCCGTGTATAGTACAATCAATTAAACATTCATGAACTTTAAACATAAATACGTTTTTTTATTTCCTGGTTTATTTGTTCTTATAGGTATTTTAATATTTCCAATTATTTTTGTGGTCCGTCTAAGTTTGTCTGGATGGAATAGTTATAATGGTCTTAATTTTATAGGTCTTGAAAACTATATAAGATTATTCACAGATGACCCTAGATTCTGGCAATCATTTTTAAGATTAAGTTTCTTATCAGTTACAACAGTTATTCTTCAATATGTAATCGGGTTTGCTTTAGCGCACATGGTTTGGAAAGATATTAAGTTTCAAAGATTTTTTAGAGTTTTATTTTTAATTCCAATGATGACGACCCCAGTGATCATGACTGTTATTTGGAGAACTTTTTTTCACGAATCTCTTGGACCAGTAAATGATATTTTGTCTAACTTTGGAATGTCACCTAAATGGTTAACAGACCCAGTTCTTGCTAAATTTACGGTAATTGTCGTTGAAGTATGGCAATGGACACCATTCATGTTTTTGCTTTTATTAGCAGGCCTTTTATCATTACCTAAAGAGCCTTTTTTAGCAGCAGCAATAGATGGTGCTAGTCCAGTGAGAAAGTTTATCTATGTTACCTTTCCTTTAATGGCACCGATTTCAATTGGAGCAATCATTATTAGATTAATTGAAGCATCAAAGATTATGGATACAGTTTATGTTTTAACCTCAGGTGGTCCAGGTACAGCAACAGAAACATCAAGCTTTTATATATTTATTAAAGGTCTAAGAGAGTTTCAAATGGGATACGCGGCCTCCATGTCATTCACTTATTTAATAATAATGATCATCAGTTTAACTGTGATTGCAAAAGTACTAACCAAATTATTACTAAAAGATTAAAATGGGAAAATTATATAAATTTTTAAAATATTTTTTTATTACATTCTGGGCTGTGTTTGTTGTTGCACCTTTTCTTTGGGCAATTTCAACATCGTTTAAAGATTTTAATTCAGTTAATGGAGGAGCAACTTATATTCCTTGGGTTGACTTTGAGCCAAAATTAGAGGGATGGAAAGTTTTAATTAAATCACCTGCAAATGGTGGAGTTGATATAGTAGAGCCTTATTTTAATAGTTTGTTTGTAACATGTACAGCAAGCCTTATAAGTATAGTGCTTGGAACTTTATCTGCTTATGCTCTATCAAGGTTTACCTTCAAAGCTGGATTTGTAAAAAATAATGACATTACATTCTTTTTTATTTCACAGAGAATTATGCCACCAATTGTTTTATCAATCCCATTCTTTTTATTTTTAGGTGCAATCAATTTATTAGATAGTTTGATTGGATTGATAGTTGTTTATATCGTTTTGTTAATGCCTATAGCAGTTTGGATTATGGTTGATTTCTTTAACAAGGTTCCAAGAGAAATTGATGAAACTGCATTAATAGATGGATGTAATCCTTATCAAGCATTTTTTAAAGTTGTATTGCCAAATTCTATACCAGGATTAATTGTAGCTGGAATGTTTTGTATTATATTTGGATGGATTGATTTTTTCTTCGCATTTATTTTAACTTTTACAGAGGTACAATTACTGCCAGTTAAAATTGTTGCTTTAAATTCATCTATAACACCTTGGTGGAGCTTATCAGCATCTGCTCTGGTATCAGTTGCCCCACTAATCATTGTGGCATTTATCGTAGAAAGATATTTGTCAAAAGGAAATTTGTCAGGAGCTATTAAATGATGAATTTAGTTGCTGAGAATTTATCTTATAAACCAGATGAGCAATTTCATCTTAATGAAGTGTCTTTCAATTTTAAGAAAGGAAATATTTATACAATTCTTGGAAGAACTTTGTCAGGCAAAACGACTTTATTGAAAACTATAGCTGGATTATTAACGCCAGATTCGGGTGCAATGCGTTTTGAGGATAAAGATTTTTTAAAAGTTCCAGTCTGGGAAAGAAATATCGCAATGGTTTACCAGCAATTTATTAACTACCCTCATTTAAACGTTTTTGAGAACGTCGCTTTCCCGCTTAAACAAAGGAAAGTAGATGACAAGGAGATAAGTGATGTGGTTTTAAATTCTCTCAAATCAGTTGGCCTAGAAGGTTATGAAAATAGAAAGATTCAAGAATTATCTGGTGGGCAACAGCAAAGAGTTTCTCTTGCAAGATCTTTAGTAAAGAATGCAAAGATATTATTGTTAGATGAGCCTTTAGTGAATTTAGATTATAAATTAAGAGAACAATTAAGAGAAGAATTTAAAAATATTTTTTCACAAGGTCTTTCTGAAGAGAGCATTGTTATATTTTCAACAACAGATCCTAGAGAAGCTATGGAGTTGAATGGTGAGGTTATTGTGCTCGATGAAGGAAAAGTTTTACAAGTTGGACCTGCAAAAGAAATTTTTGAAAACCCAAAGACATTAAAGGTTGCAGAAATTTCTAATGATCCACCGATGAATATTTTGCAAGCAAATATGGACTCTAATAAAATTAAGTTCGAGGGAATAGAAGTGGATGTTCCTAATCATTTTAACAATGTTAAAGATAAAAATTTTAATTTAGGTATTAGAGCGTCTAATATTGAATTAAGTGATAATGGCTTTGAGTTTGAAGTAGAGCTAGCAGAAATAAGTGGCTCAGAAACATTGCTTCATCTTAAAAGAGGCAATGCAAAAATTATTACTTCTATTGAGGAAGTAATGAATTTTAATATTCATGATAAAGTTAAACTTAATTTTAACATTGATAAAGTTTATGCTTTTAATGAAGAAGGTATTTTAGCTTCATCCCCTTTTGGAGGCTCATATGTCTAAAATTGATTTAAATAATATTTCACATTCCTATAATCCAAATGTTCCAAATCCTGTATACGCGTTAAATCCTTTTTCCATGACTTGGGAAAATGGAAAAAGATATGCAATTTTAGGACCATCAGGATGTGGAAAAACAACGATGTTAAATATTGTATCTGGTTTAGTTAGACCTTCTGCAGGTAGTATTTTATTTGATGACAAAGATGTAACTGATTTAAAAACTGAAAGCAGAAATATAGCTCAAGTTTTTCAGTTTCCAGTGATTTATAATACAATGACAGTTTATGAAAACTTAGCTTTTCCGTTAAAGTGTAGAGGCTTTTCAAAAGATAAAATTGATGAAAGAGTAAAATCTGTTGCAGATACTTTAAGCTTACAATCATTTTTAAATTCACCCGCAAGAAAATTAACAGCTGACCAAAAGCAATTGATATCCCTTGGAAGAGGATTGG
>JAYOZQ010000056.1:0-4871 GCA_038154225.1 Candidatus Pelagibacter sp. | reverse complement strand
TGTCTACTCCATAAAAATCTGGGTATCTGATTTCAGGACAAGCAATTTTAACATGTACTTCTTTAGCTCCTGCATCATATAACATTTTAACAATTTTATGTGAGGTTGTGCCTCTAACAAGCGAGTCATCAATTAAAATAATTTTTTTGTCTTTAATTGTAGTTTGATTTGCATTTAACTTTAACTTTACACCCAAGCTTCTAATTTTTTGACTTGGCTCAATAAATGTTCTTCCTACATAGTGGTTTCTAATTAAACCATGTTCGTAATTCATTTTTAAATACTGAGCAAAACCAAGAGCAGCTGCATTACCACTATCTGGAACTGGAACAACGATATCTGCTTCTACATCATTTTCTTTAGCAAGTTCAGCACCAATATTTTTTCTATGCTCGTAAGCAGTTTTGTTATCAAGAATACTATCTGGTCTTGCAAAATAAATATACTCAAACACACAAGGCCTTACTTTTTTAGGAGGGAAGGGCTTGATACTTTCTAGCTTATCATTTTCAATTAAAACAATTTCTCCATTTTCAACATCTCTTACAAATTTTGCACCAATTATATCCAGTGCACAAGTTTCTGATGCAAGAACATAACTGTTACCTAATTTACCAATTACAAGTGGTCTAATACCGTAAGGATCTCTAACTCCAATTAATGAGTTTTGTGTCAGCATAACTAAAGCGTAACCACCTTGAATTTGAAATATAGCATCAACAACCTTGTCTATTGTTTTTGGTCTTTTAGACTTTGCAATTAATTGAACAATTGTCTCTGTATCAGATGTTGTGTAAAAAATTGCACCTTCTTCAACTAATTTATTTCTTAAGGATATTGAATTAGTCAAGTTTCCGTTGTGGGCTACTCCAATTCCACCTGCATTTGTATCTGCAAAAAAGGGTTGAATGTTTCTTAAAGTATTTTCACCAGTGGTACTGTATCTATTATGACCAATAGCATGATTTCCTTTAAGGTTTTTAAGGACTTTTTCTTTATTAAAATTATCACCAACTAATCCAAATCTCTTTTCAGAATAGTATTTTTCTCCATCAAAAGTTACAATTCCGCAACCCTCTTGACCACGATGTTGAAGTGCATGAAGACCAAGTGCGGTTAGTGCAGAAGCATCTTTTGCATTACTTACACCAAATACACCACATTCTTCTTTTAGTTTTGGATCAAAGTTCTTCAATTTTTTCTTTAGAATCTTGATATGTTTTTTCATTAGGAAATTCTTTTATGAGATAATTACTACCTTTTTCAAGGTAAGGAAAGACGTATGATTGATCTTTATTTATAGGCCATTTATCGTGATTGTAGACAATGTGAAATCCTGAAAAAATACAAACCGCAATTATATAAGCCCTGATAAAACCAAAAAAGAATCCAAATGTTGTATCCAGTCCGCCAATACCAGTATAGTTAACAGCTTTACTAATTCCTTTATTAACCACTAATACTAAGAAAATAACTATAATAAAAATAATAATTCCAAGACCAACATCCAAAACATATTCATTATCAATCACATTTTTAAAATAAGGTTTTACTCTAGGAAATAAAATTAATGTGATCACATAAGCTAGTAACCACTTAGCCATTGATAAAATACTTAAAACAAATCCTTTTTTATAGCAGGTGATAAGAGATAAAATGGTTATGATAAGGTATATAAGGTCGATGACAGATATTGCTTCATAAAAATCCTTTAAAAAATCAATCACAAAATTATTTTCCAAAAGGTTTAACAGTTAAAATTAAAGTCGGTAATAAAGTTAAAACAGATATCATAGCAAGCAACATTGCAAGACCAGTAAATAATCCAAAATAAATTGTTGGAATAAATTTTGATAAAACTAAAATTGAAAAACCAAAGACAATTGTTATAGATGTATTAAGTATTGCAACCCCAACTGTTGAATGACATTTTTTTAAAGTTTTATTATAATCTTTAATTTTACTAAACTCTTCTTTAAATCTATAGATATAGTGAATACTATTATCTACTGCTATCCCAATAGTTATTGCTGCAATAGTGATTGTCATCATATCTAATGGAATACCAAGAAGACCAATAATTCCTAAAATAAAAAATGCTGCTATAAAATTAGGTACTACTCCAATAAGTGATAATTTAATATTTCTAAATAAAATTATAAACATTGTAAATATTCCAATCATCACCAATCCTAAGGTTAAAATTTGAGATTTAAACAAGCTTTGTAATAAATTATTAAATAAAATTAAAACTCCAGCTAGCTTATATTCACTTTCGTCTAATCCAATTTTATTTTTTAGATCAAAATTTATTTTATTTATTAAATCATTTCTTCTTAAATTTTCTTGAGAGTCTATAATTCTTAAACTTATTCTAGCCTCATTATCTTTAATAGATAAATAGGGATCAATAATTTCGGTTTTAATGCTTTGTGGAATTTTTGAATATAAAACTCCCATTTCCAAAGTACCAAGGGGTTTATTGTTATTTAGTTGTGTTGCAACATCTATGATTGAAGAAAAAGATATAACTTTTCCTACTTGTGGAAGACTATCTAAATAATTGTGAACTGAAGCTATTCTGTCAATTTTATCTTTAGTAAACCAATATTTTTCATCATTTTCATCTTCCTCATCACCCCAATCCTCAAATTCATCATCTTCAGTTGATGCATCATTTTTTTCAGTCGTAGGAAATTTTAAAATTACTTCAAGTGGAGTAGTTCCACCCAACTCTTCATCTATAAGTTTCATTCCTTTGTATATTTCAGTATTTTTATCAAAGTAATTTATGAAGCTATTTTCTACTTCAAGTTTGCTAATTCCAATTAAACTTAAAATAATAACTATGCCAGTTACTCCAAAGATTGTATTTTTGTTGTTTAAAGAAAGATGGCCTAAAAAAGTTGTTATTTTAGAGTCTTGCTCTTTTTTAAGAGTTATATTTTTTGTTGGTGCAAAATTTAAAAGAGTAGGAAGAAGAGTAAAAGTAATAATAAAAGATGTAATTAATCCAAAAGTCATCATCCAACCAAAATCAATAATTGGTTTAATTCCACTAAAGATTAAAGACAAAAAAGCAAATACAGTGGTAAAGACTGTATACAAAATAGGCCAAAACATTTTATTTGTTGTAAGAGATATAATTTCAAAGTTATTTTTAGCAGGATAATCTTTTCTTAATTGAAGAAATCGAGTGCTCATATGGATGTTCATTGCCATAGTTAATATGAGCATTAATGCAATAAAGTTTGATGAAATAACCGTTACTTTCCAACCAAGAATCCCAAGCAACCCCATCATAATTACAACTGAAAATAGACAACTACTAATTGGAACAACAATCCAAATTAATTTTCTAAAAACAAACCATAAAGTTGCAATTATAAATAATAAAACTCCTAAACCAAAAACAACAATATCACTTTTAATGAAAGTCATCATATCATCAGCTATCATTGGAATTCCTCCAAGATAAATTTTTCCAACATCACCATAACTTTTAATGACTTGTCTAATCTCTAATATATTTTCATGATTTTGTTTTTTTATTTTATCTTTGTGTGCTTCAATTTCTTCTTTTGATAAATTTTCGATATTTTCTAATTTTTTGTTTTCTTTAATATTTACAATAATCCCACTAGTGTTTCCATTTTCACTAATTACAAAATTTCTAAAAACAGGACTATTTAAGATTTCTTTAAATCCACGATCTCTATCCACCTCTTCATCTTTAAGCGTTTTAAAACTTTCTAGCCTCTCTTGTAGTGGTGCATCTGAATTATTTAAAAGTGGTATATCTAAAAGAGTAACGACACTATGAACCCAATTTAGACTTTGAATTTTATATTTTAAACTCAAAAGATTATTAATCGAACTATCTGTTACCATTCCTTCATTAGGAGTATAAGTAAGAATTAAAAAGTCTTTTGATCCATATCTTTCTGTCACCTCCTTTAGATATGCTAGATCAGGATCACCCTCTATTAATAGTGTTTCAGAAGATGCATCTAATCTAAAATCTTTCGAATAATAACCAAAGCTTAATATTGCAATAATGAGTAAAACAAATACTGTTTTAGGGTTTTTAAGAACTCCATTTTGATAAAATTGAGCAAACATTAGCTCTTTTATATTGGAATTTAATTAATTTGAGTATCTTTAAATTTAGTAAATCTCTCTTCAAACTCAAGAGTAACATTGCCTATTGGACCGTGTCGTTGTTTCCCAATTATAATTTGAGCTAAGTGAGCAACTTCATTCATTTTTGCTTGCCATTCTGCATGTTCAACAGTTGCTTCTCTTGGTTCTTTTCTTTGTAAATAATATCCCTCTCTGTAAACAAACATTACAACATCTGCATCTTGTTCTATTGAACCAGATTCTCTTAAATCTGCTAATTGTGGTTTATGATCGTCTCTCTGCTCAACTTGTCTTGAAAGTTGTGATAAAGCAACAACTGGAACACCAAGTTCTTTTGCAATTGCTTTTAGTCCTTGAGTAATTTGTGAGATTTCTTGAACTCTTCCATCTTTATTGTAAGTAGTGCCTCTCATTAATTGAATATAATCAACCACAATCATATCTAGACCAAATAATCTCTTAATTCTTCTAGCTCTATTACTCATTGCAGCAATACTAATTGCTGGTGTCTCATCAATATATAATGGAAGTTCAGCAATATTTTTTGAAGTTTCTATAAATTTATCAAATTGTTCATCAGAAATTCTTCCTCTTCTTATATCGTTAGAACTAATTCTTGCTTGTTCTGAAATAATTCTAGTAGATAATTGCTCGGAAGACATCTCTAAAGAAAAGAAAGCAATTGATGATTTTTTTCCACTTTCTTGTAATTTTTGTGCAGCATTAAA
>JAYOZQ010000055.1:3710-5044 GCA_038154225.1 Candidatus Pelagibacter sp. | reverse complement strand
AGCATAAAAAAGTTTTAAAAGCTGTCAAAGGTCAATGGGGCAGAAGAAAAAATACTATCAGAGTTGCAAAGCAAGCTATGGAAAAAGCGATGCAATATGCTTACAGAGATAGAAGAAATAAAAAAAGAGATTTCAAATCTTTGTGGATACAAAGAATTAATGCCGGTGTTAGAGCTGAAGGATTAACTTATTCTAAATTTATCAATGGTCTTGGAAAATGTGGCATAACAATTGATAGAAAAATTTTAGCTGAAATTGCTTACGATAGCCCAGAAGCATTTAAAACAATTGTTCAAAAAGCCCAATCCGCTTTAAATTAATCTTCGCTATTGTTTTTATTTCTTAAGGAAATAATCTATCAATATGTCAGACATAAAAAATATTCAAAATGACTACTCGGCTAAACTTAACAATAATTTAAGTTTAGAAGAAATTAATCAAATCAAGACTGAGTTATTTGGCAAAAACGGTTTGATATCTTCCCAATTCAAAAATATTGGATCTATACCAGAGACAGATAGAAAAAAATTTGCATCAGATCTTAATCAAATTAAGGATGAGTTACAAAATTTAATAACAAGTAAAATTAATGAAATTGAATCAAAAAAAATAAATGAAAAATTAGAAAAAGAAAAAATTGATGTAACTCTTCCCGAGAGACCTTTTATTAGAGGTAAAATTCATCCTGTTTCACAAACTATAGATGAAATTTCATCAATCTTTTCTGAGATAGGTTTTAGTGTTGAAGAGGGCCCAGATATTGAAAATGAGTATAACAATTTCACAGCTTTAAATACTCCTGATAATCACCCAGCAAGAGATATGCATGACACGTTTTATCTTGATGAGAATAAAGAAATTTTATTAAGAACTCATACATCTCCAGTTCAAATTAGAACAATGTTAAAAGATAAGCCTCCATTTAAGATTATTGCGCCTGGAAGAACTTACAGGTCCGATAGTGACCAAACTCATGCACCAATGTTTCATCAAGTAGAAGGTTTACATATAGATAAAGATATAAACATGGGACATTTAAAGGGTTGCTTAAATTATTTTATTAAAGAGTTTTTTGAAGTTGAAAAAATTAAAATGCGATTTAGACCAAGTCACTTCCCGTTTACTGAACCATCTGCTGAAGTAGATATTGGTTATGAAATTAAAGATGGGAAAATTGTTATTGGAGAAGGAGACCAATGGCTTGAAATATTAGGTTGTGGAATGGTTCATCCTAATGTTTTGAAAAATGTGAAAGTTGATCCCTCAAAATATCAGGGATATGCATTTGGAATAGGAATTGATCGATTAGCGATGCTTAAATATGGGATTAATGA
>JAYOZQ010000055.1:0-3610 GCA_038154225.1 Candidatus Pelagibacter sp. | reverse complement strand
GAAAGTGATGGAATAACTGAATTGTCATCAAAAAAATATGAAAAGAGTATTGGAAAAAGTTATTTTTCAAAATCAAATTCCAATCTTATAGATCTATCGATTACTCCTAATAGGCCAGATTGTCTTGGTGTTAGAGGAATAGCAAGAGATCTTGCTGCTTCAGGTTTTGGAAAATTAAAAAATTTAAAAGGAAAAAAAATTAAGTCAAATGTGAAACAAACTTTAAAAGTTAAAATTAATAAAGAAAAAAATCAAGCTTGTAGTTCTTTTGGTAGCTGTCTAATTACTAATGTAAAAAATACTGAAAGCCCTAAATGGTTAAAAGATAAACTAGTTTCAATTGGACAAAAACCAATTTCAGCAATAGTTGATATTACCAACTATGTAATGCTTGATATTAATCGTCCACTACATGCTTATGATGCAGATAAAATAGAAAAAGGTATTGTAGTTAGGAATTCAAAATCTGGTGAAGAGTTTACAGCTCTAGATAATAAAAATTATAAATTAGATGATGGGATGTGTGTAATTAGCGATAACAAAGGTGTGTTAGGATTAGGTGGAATTATTGGAGGCACAAGATCAGGCACTGAATTTGATACAAAAAATATTTTATTAGAGTCAGCTTATTTTGAGCCCAGATCTATTAGAAGTACATCAAAAAAATTAAACCTAGATACAGATGCAAAGTTTAGGTTTGAAAGAGGTATTGATCCATTATCGATTCAAGACGGATTAAATAAAGCAGCACTATTAATTAAAGAGATTTGTGGGGGTGAAATTAGTAAAATTGACATTCAAACAATCGAAACAGTAAAAGCTAAAACCATAAAATTTGATACTAATTTATTTGAAAAAATAACAGGATTTAAAATTTCAGTTAAGGAAATGCTTAAAATCTTAGAAGATCTTGGTTTCAAAATTAAAAAAGAAAAAAAACATTTAAAATTAACCATCCCAACTTGGAGACCAGATATTTCACAGGAAATAGATGTTGTTGAAGAGTTAGTAAGGATAACTGGTTATGATAAAATAAAAACTATAGATCCAATCAAAGAAAGAAATAAATCCACTTTAACTCAGTCACAAAAGTTATTTCATTTTTTACAGAGAGCAATTGCATCTAAAGGATATTTAGAGGCAATAACATGGTCATTTACTGACTCAAATTACAATGATCATTTTAAAGATCAAAATAAGGAAATTAAAATAGTAAATCCCATAAGCTCAGAGTTGGGAGTTTTAAGAAACTCAATTTTTTCAAATTTAATTATGTATATGAATAAAAATTTAGATAGAGGTTTTAAAGATTTATCAATATTTGAAATAGGGCCAATTTTTACTGGCTCAAATCCTGGTGAACAAAACACAGTAGTTTGTGGTTTATCGGCAGGTAAAAGATCAAGATTATCATGGATTGAAAAAGAGAGAAATGTTGATGTATTTGATGTTAAAAGAGATGTAGTCCAAACTTTAATTGAAGCAGGATATAATTCAGATAAATTTTTTATAGATGATGAAACACCAAATTATTATCATCCAGGTAAGTCAGGTAGGTTATTTTTAAATCGAGGCAAAGATCAAATTGCAGCATATTTTGGTGAGATTCATCCAAATATTATAAAAAAAATAGATATTAAAACAGAGTCATTAGTTGGATTTGAAATTTTTCTAGACAATTTAAAATTACCAAAGAAAACATTAAAAGATCAAAAAACTAAATTTGAAGTATCAGATTATCAAAAATCTGAGAGAGACTTTGCTTTTGTAGTTGATAAAGAAGTTAAAGCTCAAGATTTAATTAATGCCATTTCAAGTGTGGATCAAAAACTGATTAGTAATATTAAAGTTTTTGATGTCTATGAGGGTGAAAATATTCCAGAAAATCAAAAATCAATTGCAATTAGTGTGACCATACAATCATCCGAAAAAACATTGAATGATAGTGATTTAGAAAACATCAATAATTCTATAATTAAAACAGTTGAAAATAAAACTGGCGCTAAGATACGATCTTAAACCAAATGAGTAATATCGATAATATTAGAAACTTTGCAATTATTGCGCATATCGATCATGGTAAATCTACAATAGCAGATAGAATAATTCATAGCTGTGGAGGGCTTACTGAGAGAGAGATGAAAGCTCAAGTATTAGACTCAATGGATATTGAGCGTGAAAGAGGAATTACAATCAAGGCTCAAACAGTAAAACTTAATTATAAAGCAAAGGATGGAAAAGATTATATTTTAAATATAATTGATACTCCTGGTCATGTCGATTTTAGTTATGAAGTAAGTAGATCCCTTTATGCTTGTGAGGGATCAATTTTAATTGTTGATAGTACTCAAGGAGTAGAAGCACAAACTCTTGCAAATGTTTATCAAGCTTTAGATATTGATCATGAGATTGTGCCAGTTTTAAACAAGGTTGATCTTCCAGCATCAGATTTAGATAGAACAAAAAAACAAATAGAAGAAGTGATAGGTATTGACACCGAGAACGCAATTCCATGTTCTGGAAAAACAGGTGAAGGTATAGAAGATATTTTAGAGCAGATTATTACAACTTTACCTAGCCCTAAAGGTGAAAGCTTAGGTGATTTAAAATGTTTATTGGTTGATAGTTGGTACGACACATATTTAGGAGTTGTAATTTTAGTAAGAGTTATTGATGGTAAAATTTCAAAAAATATGAAAATTAAAATGATGTCAACTAATCAAGAATATATTGTTGAAAAAGTTGGTGTATTTACACCAAAAGCCACAGATATCAACGAGTTAAACGCTGGAGAAATTGGATTTATAACAACTGGAATAAAAGTTTTATCAGAAACAAAAGTTGGAGACACGATATGTGATGCTGCTAAACCTTTGAAAGAAGCTCTTCCTGGTTTTAAACCAAGTAAGCCAGTAGTATTTTGTGGATTGTTTCCAGTAGATAGTTCTGAGTATCAAAAATTAAAAGATGGTTTAGCTAAATTACAATTGAACGATGCAAGTTTTTCATTTGAGCCCGAGTCATCCTCTGCGTTGGGATTAGGTTTTAGATGTGGTTTTTTAGGGTTACTCCATTTAGAAATTGTTACTGAAAGATTAGAAAGAGAATTTGATGTAAACTTGTTAACAACAACTCCAGGGGTAGTATACAAAGTTCATATGAATAGTGGAGATGTTGTTGACCTACACAATCCTTCTAGCTTACCAGATCCAACTTTAATTAAGTTAATTGAAGAACCTTGGATAAAAGCAACAATAATTACTCCAGATGAATACTTAGGCTCTATTATAAAAATGTGTCAGGATAAAAGAGGAGTACAAACTAATTTGAGTTATTCTGGAAATAGAGCTGTTGTAAATTATGAACTACCTTTAAATGAAGTGGTTTTTGATTTTAATGATCGCTTAAAATCAATGACTAGTGGATATGCAAGTTTTGATTATGAAATTATTGAACATAGAGAAGGTGATTTAGTAAAACTTGGAATTTTAGTTAATGCAGAGCCAGTAGATGCATTGGCCATGATGATTCATAAAGATTTTGCTCAAAGAACAGGAAGAGAAGTTTGTGAAAAACTTAAAGATTTAATTCCAAGACATAATTTTATGAT
>JAYOZQ010000054.1:0-5126 GCA_038154225.1 Candidatus Pelagibacter sp. | reverse complement strand
ATTTTCATATCCTCGATCTAGATGATAAATTCTATTTATAATAGATTTTCCTTTTGCAGTTAAGGCTGCAAGAATTAATGAAACAGAAGCTCTAAGGTCAGTTGCCATCAATTCTGCTGCTTCAAAATTAATATTACCAGTAACTTTGGCCTTATTACCTTCAGTTGAAATTTTAGCACCCATTCGATTTAGTTCAGCAACGTGCATAAATCTGTTTTCAAAAATATCTTCTTTGATTACTGATTGTTTGTTTGCTTTACACAACAACACCATCATTTGAGCCTGTAAATCAGTTGGAAAACCAGGGTATGGTGCTGTTTTGATATTCATACTTTTAATTTTTTTATTTCCTACAATATGAATTTCATCTTTCTTAACTCTAATTTTTGCTCCTATTTTTTTCAAAGTATCAATTTCTGTTTGAATAATTTTAGGAATTATATTTTTTATCTTTAAATTTCCTTCTGTGACTGCAGCGGCCACTAAATAAGTTCCAGCTTCTATTCTATCAAACATTACTGGATAAGTAATTTCATTAACCTCTGATACTCCTTCAATTTTAACTGATCGCTTACTAATCCATTTGATATTGCATCCCATACTTTTTAAAAAATTAACTAAATCTTTTATTTCAGGCTCAATTGCACAGTTACTTAAAACTGTAGTTCCCTTTGCAAAACTTGCCGCAATGATTAAATTTTCAGTAGCACCGACCGATATTTTTGGAAATTTTATTTTACTTCCAATTAATCCCTTTGGTGCTTTAGCATGCACATAACCTTGAATAATTTTATATTTAACGCCTAACTTTGATAAAGCATCTAAATGTATATCAACAGGTCTAGTACCTATTGCACAACCACCAGGTAAGGATACTTTTGCTTTACCAAATTTAGCAAGCAAAGGCCCAAGGACTAAAATTCCTGCTCTCATAGTTTTAACCAAACTGTAAGAGGCAAAATTTTTGTTCTGTTGTTTGTTATCAATAGTTAAATTATTTTTATTAAAGTTAATTTTAGATCCTAACGATTGTAACAAACTAACCATCGTCTCAATATCTCTTACTCTAGGTAAATTTTTTAGATAAACTTTTTTACTTGATAATAAAGTTGCTGCTAAAATTGGAAGAGAGGCGTTTTTTGAACCTGATATTTTTATTTGTCCTTTGAGCTTATTCGCTCCAAAGACTTCTAGTTTTTGCATAACTATACTTTAGGTAACGTTACCCCAGTTTGGCCCATATATTTTCCATCCCGATCTGCATATGTCACTTCTGGTTTTTCATTTCCCTTTAAAAAGATAAATTGCGCAACCCCTTCATTGGCATATATTTTTGCAGGTAAAGGTGTGGTGTTAGAAAACTCAAGTGTTACATACCCTTCCCAACCTGGTTCTAAAGGCGTAACATTAACAATAATTCCACATCTTGCATAAGTAGATTTACCTAAACAAATGACCAATACATCATCTGGAATTTTAAATTTTTCAACTGTTCTTGCTAAAACAAATGAATTGGGTGGAATAATACATTCTGATGTATTTTTAGTTACAAAGTTTGTGGGTTTAAAATTTTTTGGATCCACTATCTCTGAATTTACATTGGTAAAAATTTTAAATTCATCAGACACTCTTGCATCATAACCAAAAGAAGATAGTCCGTAAGAAATGCTATTCCCTCTCACTTGTTTTTCTTCAAAAGGAGAAATCATTTCTTGTTCTTTGGACATTTTTCTTATCCACTTGTCCGATAATACTGTCATTATTTAGTTTTCTTCTTTGTCTTTTTTTGAAAAAGTTTTCTTTTTTTTAAGTTTTTTCTAAGTGCTAAGCTTAAACGCTCATTTTTTTCTTTAGAATTCATTCTTTATCTGGATTAGTAAGGAAGTCTAATGTGATAGGCTTAGAAGTGTCTAACGTTTTAGGCTTAACTTCTTCTTCTTTAGGTCCTTCTTTAGCTAAACGTTTAGCTCTTTTTTCAGCAAGCTTTTTTTCTCTTTTAGCTTGCTTCTCCATAAGCTTGTTTCCTTTAGTAGATTTATAATCGTAATGAATTCCCATAAAATTTTCCTCACGTAGATATAAAGCATATTCATCAAAAAATTAAGGCAATATTTTGAAAAAAATGCTTTATTATCAGTAAATATTATTTTGATCATAAGCTCCTATAGATAAATGGTATATCAAGTCATTGGTAATGACTAATTCCCTGGTCAGTACAGGGTGGGAGCACCAAAATTAATTTTTGTAGAAAATTTTTCTTAAAAAAATTGATAATATAATTAATCCAAAAAAAGCAAGAATTGGTAAATAAATATCTGCAGAAAAAATTATATCCGTTATTCCTGGAAGCTCTGAATTTTGATCAATAACTTTTTCTAAACCACTGCCAATAGAAACAGCCAAAAATATTTGAGGTATAATTCCAATCAAAGTTGCAAAGAAAAAATTATTAACTTTAACATTAAAAAGAGTGGGCAAAAGACAGCTTAACTGCCAAGGTATTCCTCCTATAAAACGATATAATAATAAATAAATAAATTCAGATTTTTTAAATTTTTGCTCAAGATTTTGAAATTTATTTAAAAATTTTTCTCTAATTAATTCTTTTAAAAAATAATTACCAAATAAATATATAAAAGTTGCACCAATACTTAATCCTAAAACAACTAGCAATGTCCCAACCCACTTTCCAAAAATAAATCCACCCATCAATGCAACAGGTGAACCAAATCCTAAAAATGGAAACACCCACAATATCGTTAGTCCTAGAAAAATTATTGATAGTAAAAATAAATTTGAATTTTTAAGTTCAAAAAAATAAGATCTATTTTCTCTAATAAAATCATAAGAAGTTATTTCTTGAAGGCTAAATTTTGAAAAGAAAAAATATAAAAATAAACAAATGGCTGTAAGATAAAATAATCCTACAAATAATTTAATTTTTTTAGCTTTTTCCATTAAATACAATGCTAATTATATAATCTTCTATTTGCTATTTATATATTTAGTTACTATAAAGGGCGAAAATTAATAAATTTTAACCACATTTTATGAAGCGAACATACCAACCATCTAACGTTAAACGAGCCAGAAAACATGGTTTTAGATCAAAAATGAAGACTAAGGGTGGACAAAAACTTTTGGCTAGACGAAGAGCAAGAGGAAGAAAATCGTTAACAGTATCAGTCTAGATAAATGAAAAGCAAAATACTTGCTCTTTCAAAAAACGAAGAATTCAAAAATCTACTAAAGCAAAAAAAAATTTCTAACAAGTATGTTACAATTTTTTTTGGCAACTTAGCTAACAAAGATGATAGCAAACTTAATATTAGTTTTGTGACTAAAAAGAAAATTGGGAATGCAGTAAAAAGAAATAAAATTAAACGTAGATTAAGAAATATAGTTAATGAGGCAGTTAAAAAGGTATCGTTAAAATTTAACTATTCATATCTTGTTATTGCCAAGGCAACTATGCTAAACAATGAATACAAAAATATAAAAGAAACTCTATTTCAGGATTTAGAAAAAATTAAATAATGAACATTTTCACAAATATTTTAATTAAATTTATCAAAGGTTATAAATTTCTAATTAGTCCACTACTTGGTCAATCATGTAGATATTTACCAACTTGCTCAGAGTACAGTATAGAAGCTTTAAAAGAATTTGGTCTAGTTAAAGGAAGTTTCATGAGTTTAAAAAGAATTCTATCATGCCATCCAATAAAGTTTTTAGGAGGTGGCGATGGCTTTGATCCTGTTAAAAAAGAAGTGAAAGCAAAAAAATAATGGATACTAAGAATGTCATTGCAGCAATTTCTTTATCGGCAGCGGTAATAATTTTATATTCGCTTTTTTTTGCTCCTCCACCAGTCACTAAAGAACAATTAGCAGAAAAAAATAAAACTGAGCAAAATACAGACGCTCCAAGTTTAGACCAAAAAGAAACTGTTACTGAAATTACCAGAGAAGAGGCTTTAAGCCAAAGTAAGAGAATTCAATTTGAAAACCAAAACATTATTGGTTCAATTTCTTTAAAAGGTGCTGCAATCGATGACTTAACTTTTAAAGAATACAATGTTGCCTTGGAAAGTGACGAGAAAGTTAAACTTTTATCACCAAGAAATACTAAAGATGGATACTTTATAGAAAGTGGATTTATTACCACAGATAAAAATATAGAAATTCCAAATTCAAATTCACTATGGTCTGTATCTGGAAACAGCAAACTAACTAGTCAGTCTCCTGTTAAATTATCTTGGACTAACGGTCAGGGAATTACTTTTGAAAAAGAAATAGCTTTAGATGACAAATTTTTATTCTCAATTAAACAGAAAGTAATCAATTCGACTAATAAAGAGTATGATTTCTATTCATATGGGCAAATAATTAGAAAGCAAATTCCTGATATATCAAACTTTTATATCCTTCACGAAGGACTTTTAGCAACATTAGATGATGAGCTGATTGAAGAAGATTACGATGACATCCAAGAAGAAAAGTTTTCAAGAACTTCGCAAAAAGGATGGCTTGGAATATCTGACAAGTTCTGGATCACTTCATTAATACCACCAAGTGGTAAAGAGTTTAAAACTACATTTGATTACAAAGATAAATTTAGAGCTAACTTTGTAGCAACTGAGCCTCTTGAGCTAAATGGAAACTCTAGCATTGAAGATAAAATGCAAATAATTGTTGCTGCAAAAAGAGTAGATGTAATTGATGGATACGCAGAATCTTTAAATATAGATAAATTTGATTTAGCAATCGATTGGGGGTTTTTATATTTTATCACCAAACCTTTGTTTTACGGGATAGATTACTTCTTTAAATTGCTTGGAAATTATGGTCTTGCAATCATTGCAATTACTATTTGTATTCGATTGGCATTCTTCCCACTTGCAAACTTTTCATTTAGAAGCATGGCAAAAATGAAAGCACTTCAGCCTGAAATGGTGAGACTTAAAGAGCTTCACAAAGACGATAAAATGAAACTTCAACAAGAAATGATGGCTCTTTATAAAAAAGAAAAAGTAAATCCTATGTCTGGATGTTTGCCTATACTAGTTCAGATTCCAGTATTTTTTGCATTATATAAAGTATTATTTGTAACCATTGAAATGAGAC
>JAYOZQ010000053.1:0-5367 GCA_038154225.1 Candidatus Pelagibacter sp. | reverse complement strand
CTAATCGATTAGTAATTTGAGATAAAACACCTGGTTTATCTTTAACTTCAAATCTCAGATATAAAGAATTAACATAATTGTTTACATTATAAGGTTTTAAAGATTTTAATTTATCAACGGAAACACCTAATGGTTTTTTTATATTACCTCTTAAAATAGACAATAAATCAGACAACAATGCAGAAGATGTAGGACCAGGACCAGCTCCCTCTCCTTGTAAAATACTTTCACCAACTGGTTTTCCTTCAAGAATAACTGCATTCATAACACCGGCAACATTACCAATATAAGAATTCTTACTAACAAGGCATGGATGTACCGTTTCAAACAAATGACCATTTTTTAATTCAGATATTCCTAGAAGTTTAATTCTTAAATCTAATTGGTTTGCAATTTTAATATCTTTAAGATCAATCTTTTCAATTCCTTCCATCAAGCATTTATGTTTAGAAATTTTGCTATTAAAAGCTAATGAAGATAAAATTCTAACTTTGGCAAATGCGTCAAAACCATTTAAATCTAATTTAGGATTCCCAGGTTCAGCGTAACCAAGTTGTTGTGCTTTTTTTAAAACATCAGAAAAATTTAGATTAGAATTTTCCATCTCCGACAAGATATAGTTAGATGTACCGTTTAAAATTCCATAAACTTTTGAAATTTTATTAGTAGCCAAGCCTTCTTTGATAGATCTTAATATTGGTATTCCACCTGCAACTGAAGCTTCAAATTCAAGATTAACATTATTGATTTCAGCAATTTTAGCAAGTTCATTCCCATGTTTAGAGATAAGTGCTTTATTTGGAGTTATTACATGAATTTTTTTTTTTAAAGCAGTTTCAACAACTTTTTTTGAAATCCCGTCTGATAAACCTATTGCTTCAAACAAAATATCAATGCTTGTTTTACTAAAAATATCTAACGGATTTTTAAAAAATATTTTTTTATTAATTTTAAATTGTCTTTTTTTATTTATATTTCTAGCTGATATGGCAACAACATTAATCTTCTTACCTGTTTTAAGTTCGATATCTTTTTTTTTAGTGTTTAGTTCATTGAGCAAATAAGAGCCTACTTGACCAAGACCTACTACAGCAATATTTAATGATTTCTTCATTGGTTTATATCAGGATATTTACTTTTTTTTGTATAGTCATCTATATAAATCTTATACTCATCATAAGTCATATTCGTTATATCATCTGACTTTTTTAATACTTCAGATAATTTTTTTTGATCTTCACTTTTTTTAACCACATCTTCTGTCCAATATTTAGAATCTTTGTTTAATGAACAATTAGTAAGAAATAAAATAATAAAAAAAATAAAAACTAATTTCATTATAAAGAAGTTTTAATTGGAAAATTAAATTTCATATTCAAATTTTGTACTGCTTGACCTGCTCCACCTTTAATTAGATTGTCTATAGCCGAAATTATTACAATCTTATTTTTGTATTTAGATTTACAGACAGAAATGAAACAATTGTTTGTATTAATGACATCATTTGTACTTAAAAGACTGTTTGCTTTTAAAATTTTTACAAAATCATCACTCTTATAAAAATCTTTTAGTGTTTTAATTATTTTTGACTGAGTGATACCTTTTTCTAGATCAATATAAATAGTACTTAAAATACCTCGAAACATAGGAGTTAAATGCGGTGTAAAATTAAAACTTAATTTCTTTTTAGTGAATTTTTTTAACATTTGATCGATCTCTGAATTATGTCGATGAAAGCCAACACCATAGGCACTCAAAGATTCATATAGGTTTTTATCTTTATATTTTTTATGGACACCTCTACCAGCTCCTGAATAGCCAGATTTAGAGTCCATTATTATATTGTTAACTTTAACTAAATTTTTTTTAAAAAGAGGAATTAAGGGTAAAAGTATTGAAGTTGGATAACAACCAGGACAAGATACGATCTGGTATTTACCTATATCTTTTCCGTTAATTTCTGGAAGACAATATATACTTTTCTTAATTAAATTTACTGCTCTGTGTTTTTGTTTATACCATTTTAAATATTCAGATCCTTTTTCTAATCTAAAATCAGCAGCTAAATCAATTAAAGTGATATTTTTTGTTAAATGTTTTGATATATCTTGTGCTTCTCCATTAGGTAATGCTGTAAAAACTACATCAACATCTTTTAAAAGTTTTTTATTAAATTTAATAATTTTTGGTAATTTTTTTCCTGAAAGAGATTTGTCATAACTAGATATATTTTTTCCTACAGAACTATTTCCGCATAGAAATCTTATGTTTATATATTTATGTTTAATTAATAATTTAATTAATTGAACTCCAATATATCCAGTTGAACCAGCAACCAATGCATTAAGCTTAGGCATAATCTATTATAACAGTTTAAAATTAAAAAAGAATTATCTTTTAGAAAATTGAAAGCTTCTTCTAGCTTTTCTTCTACCAGGTTTTTTTCTCTCAACCGCTCTAGAGTCTCTGGTTGTAAGTTTTTCAGTCTTTAATGTAGATTTTAAATTTTCATCAAACATAACTAAAGCTTTAGAAATACCGTGAACCAATGCTCCTGCTTGACCAGTAGGTCCTCCCCCACTTACACTGCATCTAACATCGTAATCTGTAGACTGATTGATTATATCAAATGGTCTTGTAATTTGAAGATGATGAAATTCACTTGAAAAATATTCATTAAATAATTTTCCATTAACATAAATTTTACCAGAACCTTTTTTTAACCATACCTTTGCAATAGAAGTTTTTCTTCTGCCTGTTGCGTATTTACTATCTTTAAAGTCTAGTTTTAATTTAGGTGTTTTTGATGCTGTTTGAGTATTTTCCATATTAATTTCTAGCTAAGTTTTTACTGTTTAATTTACCTAACTCAATCACTTGAGGATTTTGTGCTGCATGTGGATGATCACTTCCAGAATAAATTTTTAGTTTAGTTAATTGTTTTCTACCTAATACACCACCTGGCAACATTCTCTTCACAGCAAGTTTTAAAGTTTCACCTGGTTTTTTTTCATGTAATTTTTCTGGGGTAGTCTCTTTAATTCCACCAGGATGTCCTGTGTGTCTATAATAAATTTTGTCTTGAAATTTTTTTCCAGTAAACTTTGCTTGTTCAATATTCTTAACAACTACAAAATCTCCATGGTCCATATGTGGTGTATAAGTAGTTTTGTTTTTTCCTCTGATAATTTTAGATATTACAGTTGCTAATCTTCCAACTACAGCATTTGTTGCATCTATTTCATACCATGATGAAGTAACCTGGTCTTTTTTTACGAATTTTGTCATTGTGCCAGGATTAATACTATTATTAATTACAAAGTCAATTTGATATTTGTCTTGTAATACAGGACTTATCTGCTAAAAAGTAGATGCCGATTTGATCCTATTGCGGGCATATAACTGCTAAACAGGAATTTTTCATTACATTATCGGTAGGCATTTGAACTGTATTGTGCGCCTTACATTAAGTTAAAGCACTAAAAAAGGAGTAAAATGAGTACAAAAAGAAATAATCCAGAAACGATAGCCATCCATGGTGGCGACTATAGAAGTGACCCATCAACTAATGCGGTAGCTGTACCAATCTATAGAACGACATCATATCAATTCGATAGTACTGAACATGCAGCTAACTTGTTTGCACTAAAAGAATTTGGCAACATTTATACAAGAATCATGAATCCAACAAATGATGTTCTTGAAAAAAGAGTTGCTGCTCTTGATGGTGGTTTAGCTTGTCTAACAGTTTCATCGGGACAAACTGCTTCTACTTTTGCAATTCTAAATGTTGCTCAGGCAGGAGATAATATTGTAAGTTCAACAGACCTATATGGCGGAACAGTATCTTTGTTTACGCATACATTAAGTAAACTTGGTATTGAAGTTAGATATGCTGATCCGTCTGATCCAAAAAACTTTGAAAAAGTAATTGATGAAAAAACAAGAGCTTTTTATGGTGAAACTTTACCAAATCCATATTTAAGAGTTTTTCCAATTAAAGAAGTGGCAGATATTGGTAAAAAATACAATATACCATTAATTGTTGATAACACCGCAGCACCAGTCATTTGCAAACCACTTGATCATGGCGCAGCTGTAGTTGTGTATTCGCTTACAAAGTATATAGCCGGTCATGGAACGGTTGTTGGTGGAGCCTTAGTTGATGGTGGTAACTTTGATTGGACAGCAGACCCAAAAAGACAACCGCTATTTAATGAACCAGACGCAAGTTATGGTGGTGTAGTTTGGGGTAAAGCAGTGCCTGAATTAACAGGTGCTAACGTTTCTTTTGCTGTAAGAGCTAGAGTAACTTTACTAAGAGATCTTGGATCTGCTTTATCACCTGATAATGCTTTTGGTGTAATTCAAGGATTAGAAACTGTTGCTTTAAGAATGAAACAACACTGTGAAAATGCAGCAAAAGTTGTTGATTATCTAAAAAAACATAAAGCTATATCCAAAGTTATTTATGCAACTGAACATAGTGAAGAAATTTCTAGTAGAGCGAAGAAATATCTTAAAAATGGAAATGGTGCATTAGTTGGTATTGAATTAGCAGGTGGTATAGAAGCTGGTAAAAAATTTATAGAATCTCTAAAAATGTTTTACCATGTAGCAAATATTGGTGATGCTAGAAGTTTAGCAATTCATCCAGCAACTACTACTCATAGTCAATTAACAGAAGATGAGTTAGCTGCAGCAGGTGTAACACCTGGTTATGTTAGATTATGTATCGGTCTAGAACATATTGACGATATTATTGATGACTTAGATCAAGCTTTGGACAAATCTTCTAAAGGTAACCTAAAAGCTGTAAGCTAAATTTTAAATTTATATGTCAACAAATCGAAATTAATTAATTTTTCTATAATTTGATAAATATAGAAAATACAAAGTTGATAAAATAATTAAAATAGAATTTATCTGGTGTAGGGATGCATAAAAAATCTTTACTCCAGATAAAAGTGTTAGTACTCCTAAAATAACTTGAAGAAATAAACTAACTCCAATTATAAACATTGGTTTTCTGAATATTTCATCACAGTCTTTGACAACATAAAAAAGAATGTAAATATAAATACCTAAAATTAAGTAAGCTAAATTTCTGTGAATAAATTGAACTATAGATGGATTATCAAAAACGTTTACATTTAAAAATTCAGTAAATTGACTATCGTCAGGAAAATAGGATGAGCCCATTAAAGGCCAAGTATTATAAACTTTCCCGGCATCCATTCCTGATACAAATGCACCTATTATTAATTGTAAAAATAATAAAAAAAGAAAAACTTTTATTAAATTTGTATTAATTGAAATATATTGTGCTTGAATTTTAGTTAATTTAAGAAATTTCCAAAATATTAC
>JAYOZQ010000052.1:0-5374 GCA_038154225.1 Candidatus Pelagibacter sp. | reverse complement strand
TCTCAAAATTTAATAAATGTTGATATGGTTGTTCAAAATATTTCTCTTAATGGCAAGGAAACAGATCTTACATTCACAATCAAGGCTGATGACTTAAAAAAAACTGAAAAATTTATAAAACAGAATAAAAAAATATCTTATAAAAAGTTATCGTTTGATAGAGATGTATCTAAAGTTTCAATAATTGGGGTAGGAATGATAACAACCCCTGGAATAACCTATCGAATGTTTCAAGCTTTAGCTTCAAAAAAAATAAATATCTTAGTAATATCTACTTCTGAAATTAAAATTTCAGTTTTAGTTGCTACCAATCAAGTAAAAAAAGCTATAGCTGTATTGCATAAAGAATTTAAATTAGACTAAATTTTATGAGCCTCAGGCCCTTCAGAAATATTAATCGAAAAAAAACCAGAGTAATAAATGTTGGTGATGTAAAGATTGGTGGTGATAATCCAATTTCAGTTCAGTCAATGACCAATACTTTAACAACTGATGTTAAAGCTACAATAGATCAAATAAATGCAATTCATGAAGAAGGAGCAGATATTGTAAGAGTTTCATGTCCAGATGAAGATTCTACAAAAGCATTAAAAGAAATAACAAACAATGTAAAATTACCAGTAATTGCCGATATTCATTTTCACTATAAACGAGCAATTGAGGCTGCTGAAAACGGAGCAAAATGTTTAAGAATAAATCCAGGCAATATTGGTGATAAACAAAAAATTCATGATGTTTTAAGTGCTGCAAAAAATAATGATTGTTCAATCCGGATTGGTGTGAACGCAGGATCCCTTGAAAAAGATATTTTAGAAAAATATAAAGAACCTTGTCCAGAGGCTTTAGTAGAGAGCGCTTTGAGAAATATCAAAGTATTAGAAGATCAAGATTTTTTTAACTTTAAAGTTAGTGTTAAGTCGTCAGATGTTTTTTTATCAATTGCAGCTTATCGTCAACTTTCAAAAGCAATGGATTATCCTTTACATCTTGGAATCACAGAAGCTGGAAGTTTTGTATCTGGGAGTGTTAAGTCATCTATTGGACTTGGAACGTTGCTTTTAGATGGAATTGGGGACACTATCAGAATTTCACTTTCTGATGACCCAGTAAAAGAAATAAAAATTGGTAATGAGATTTTAAAGTCATTAGGACTAAGAAATAGAGGAGTAAAAATTATTTCTTGCCCATCCTGTGCTAGGCAAGCATTTCAAGTAATCGATACTGTAAAGGTTTTAGAAGAAAAATTATCACATATTAAAACTCCAGTTACACTGTCAATAATTGGTTGTGTAGTGAATGGGCCAGGTGAAGCAGCAATGACAGATGTGGGTATTACAGGTGGTGGAAAAGGAAACAATATGCTTTATCTTTCTGGTGTACAAAGTAAGAAAGTCTTAACAAATGAAATAATTGATAGAGTAGTAGCTGAAGTTGAAAAAAAAGCTTCAGAGTTAGAAAAAAAATAATGATACCTGCAAAAACAATTGAAGAACTCATATTAAAGCACTCAACTTTAGAAAAAGATCTATCTTCAGGTGAAATTGACAAAAAGCTATTTGCAGAAAAATCAAAAGAGTACTCTGATCTTAATGAAATTATAATAAATGCTAAAAAATATTTATCATACGAAGAGGATAAAAAAGATTTAGAAAAAATTTTAAATGATGATGCGGCAGACAAAGAATTAAAAGATATGGCTGAACTTGAATTATCAGAATTAAAGACTGAATTTGAAATAAATGAAAAAAAACTAAAATTATTTTTACTTCCAAAAGATGAAGCGGATAAAAAAAATGCAATCATAGAAATAAGAGCAGGAACTGGAGGACTGGAAGCAAGTTTATTTGCTTCAGATCTTTTTAAGATGTATGAAAAAGTGAGCCATAAAAAAAAATGGACATTAGAATTAATATCAATCTCTAGAAGTGATGCGGGAGGTTTAAAAGAGGTTATTGCATCAATTAAAGGAACTAACATTTATTCAACTTTAAAGTATGAAAGTGGAGTACATAGAGTTCAACGAGTGCCAGATACCGAAACGCAGGGAAGAGTTCACACCTCAGCAGCAACAGTTGCAGTATTGCCTGAAGCAGAAGAAGTTGATTTAAAAATAAATGAGTCTGATTTAAGAATTGATGTTTTTAGAGCTGGAGGGCCAGGAGGACAATCAGTAAATACAACTGATAGTGCAGTTAGAATTACCCATATTCCAACAGGGTTATCTGTTTCACAGCAAGATGAAAAATCTCAACATAAAAATAAAGCAAAAGGGATGAAAATTTTAAGGTCAAGGTTATATGAATTAGAAAGATCAAGAATTGACCAAGAAAGATCACAAGATAGAAAAACAAAAATAGGAACTGGAGATAGATCGGAGAGAATTAGAACTTATAATTTTCCACAAGGAAGAGTGACAGATCATAGAATTAATTTAACACTTCATAGATTAGAAGAGTTTTTAGAAGGCGAAGCTTTTGATGAAATGATCGAGTCACTTACATTGCAAGCACAAGAAGATAGTTTAAGCAGTTTAAATTAAATGAATATTAACTCAGCAGTTATAGAAGCAACCAATATTTTAAAAGATAAATCTATTTTATCGGCTCAGCTTGACACAGAAATTTTAATGGCCAAAGCTTTAGATAAAGATCGTGAGTATATAATTTTAAATCATGATAAAGTCTTAAATAATGAAAATTTAGAATATTTTAAAAAATTGGTTTCTGAACGAGCAACCAGAAAGCCAATAGCCTATCTTTTGAATAAAAAGTTTTTTTGGAAAAGCGAATTTTATGTAAATCAAAATACTCTTATACCTCGTCCTGATACAGAAATTATTATAGAACAAATTCTAAAAGTTACTAAAAATAAGCATTGTTTAAAAATTCTTGATATTGGAGTTGGTTCAGGGTGTATATTGTTGAGTATTCTAAAAGAAAAAAAAAATTTTTATGGAACTGGAATAGATATTAGTAAAAATTCATTAGAAATATCAAGATTAAATGCAAAAAAGCTCTTGGTAGATGAGAGGGTAAAATTTTATAAATCAGATGTTGACAAATTTGACCAAGGCAAATATGATTTAATTGTTTCTAATCCCCCTTATATTAAAAGTAGCGATTTAAAATATTTGGAGAGTGATGTTTTAAAGTTTGAGCCTAAATTAGCTCTAGATGGTGGATTAGATGGTTTATCAGTAATCAGAAAAGTAATAAATAAAACATCTGAGCTGTTAAAAAAAAATGGAAAATTTATTTTAGAGATTGGTTTTAATCAAAAAAGTAAAGTTATTAAATTATTAAACAATAAAGGTTTTTATATAAATAGTTCAGTCAAAGATCTTGCAAATAATGATCGTTGCATAGTCAGTACTAAAATATAATTAATTAAACATATGGTAACATTTAGAAACAATAATAACGCTAGAAGAAATAATTTTAGAAGAAATGATAGAAATTTTAAAAGTAATGGAGATAGACCTAAATTTGCATCAAATTATTCAAACAACGATAATTTTAAAAGAAAAGTTCCTGGACGAAATAATCATAATGCTCCAAAGTTAATTGAAAAATATAATGATTTAGCAAGAGAAGCCTCTTCTAATGGTGATAAAATATTATCTGAAAATTATCTACAACACGCAGATCACTTTACAAGAATTTTGAATGAACAAGAAAATTATAAAAGACTAAAATTTGCTGAAAATAAATCTGCTGAAAATACTACTGAAACTCAGGAATTATCTGAAAAAACTGAAGAAATTAGTGTCGAAGATAAGAAAGTTGTAGCAGAGATTAAACCAATTTCTAAAAAAAAAACTGAAGATAGTTAATTTAATCCAATAATTTTTTCTGATTTTAAAACGTCTAATTTTATTTTATTAGTTTCAAAAAGTTCTCTATTTTTTCCCTTCAAAACTTTACCTGATGGAAGCTTTAGTTTTTGAGAGTTTACTTTTTTTCCATTAACAATAACTTCATAATGCAAATGGGGACCCGTTGATTTTCCAGTTGATCCAACATAACCAATTGTTTGTCCTTGTTTAACTCTAATACCTTTTTTTATTCCACGTGCAAATTTTGACATATGAGCATAAACTGTTTCGTATGTTGAGTTGTGTCTAATTTTTACACAATTTCCACCACCTCCACACCAGCCAGCTTTTTGAATTATTCCATTTCCTGAGGCCATAATGGGTGTTCCTTTGGGTGCTGCAAAATCAGTTCCTCTATGCATCTTGTTAAATCCATCGATTGGATGTTTTCTCATTCCAAATGATGAAGATAATCTTGCACCATTAATAGGTGTTTTCATTAATGCTTTTTGTACACTTTTTCCATTTTTATCATAATGCCCTTCAACATTTTCTTTATCAAAATAATATAATGAATTGTCCTGACCACTTAACTTAAGATTTGCAAAAAGAATTTCTCCTGTTTCAACTACTTTGTCATTTTCATCAATAAATACTTCATACATAATTTGAAATTTATCTTCTTTACGAATGTCTCTTTGAAAATCTACTTGAAAACCATAAATTCTTGCAAATTCAATTATTGTGTTTGGTGGTATATTTTGATCAGTTGCAGCCTTATAAAGACTTTGAAGAATTATATTTTCTTTGTAAATAATTTTTTTATCTAATTTTATAGATAATATTTTTTCATTAAATTTTAATTCATCACTATTCTTTGATAAATATATTTTTTCAGTATTTGAAATTTGAAAAATAAATTCTTTAATTTTATTATTAGTTTTATCTAAAATTATTTCAATTTTTTGATTGGTGTTTAATTTATTAATATTAAATTTTTTTGAAAGACTTTCTTTGATAGCAATTATCTCTTCTTTTTCTATTGAGTATTCGCTAAGTATTTTGTCAAAAGTTTCTCCCGATTTAATTTTGTGATTATATTTTTTGTATCTCGGTTCTAAATTGTTAACAATTTCATTAAGAGTTTTTTTAAAATAAATATTATTGATAAAATCAAAATTTTGACTTTTACTTAAATTTTCTTTTTGATTAGAATATGCAGCAATTATTACTGTAGAGATAATTAGAAAAATTAATCCTGCTAATTTTAAGTTATTAAAAAAAAAGGTTATAAGTTTTTTTTGCATTTAATAATGTTTTGATGAGAATTATTAGATTAGCAATGTCAAAAAATCAAAAAAAACCCAATAAAATCATCAATTTTTAGTGTTTTTTTTATTCTTAAATGCTTGATTTCCTTTTATTTTAGCCTATAAGCGTCACACTTTCTCACGAAAATTATTGTTAACACAATAGATTAGTGAGGATTATTGGGCTTTTTAGACCCAATTAGCTATTTAAAAAGTAAAAATTTAAGAAGAGAAGTGTGGACGGTTAAGG
>JAYOZQ010000051.1:2621-5428 GCA_038154225.1 Candidatus Pelagibacter sp. | reverse complement strand
GAATTTATCATTCCATTTTTAGACAGATGATAGTCTTCTGCATGTTGCATTATTAAACAATCTAAATCTTTAGCTGAATTCATTATTCTGGACATTAAGCTTGTATTTTGAATAGTCTTAACTCCATCTGTAAAAGCAATTATTCCTTTTTTGGCCAATAAACCAAATTCAGTCATATTAGTACCTTCAATATTTTGTGTTAAGGATGCACAAGGAAAAATATTAATTTTAGATTTATCTCTTCCTCTCCTTTTTAAGAAATCTACAATTGAAACGTTATCTATGATTGGATCTGTATTAGGCATTGTAACAACAGAAGTTACTCCTCCAGATAGTGCAGCATTACTTAAAGTTTTAAAATTTTCCTTATATTCATAACCTGGCTCACCTACAAAAACTCTCATATCTACAAGTCCTGGAAAGATATATTTTCCTTTTAAATCTATTGGTTTTTCTCTTGTAGGTAAATTATTTGAATTTACTTTTTTACCAATTGCTTCAATTTTACCATCTTCTGAAATAATTAGACCTCCATTTTCATTTAATGAATTAAATGGATCAATGATATTTGCATTTATAAAATATTGTTTTTTCATCTATTCACAAAATATTTTTAAACAAGCCATTCTAACAGCTACCCCAAGTTCAACTTGTTCCTTTATTACACTTTTATTAATATCATCAGCTAGTCTTGTATCGATCTCAATACCTCTATTCATTGGGCCAGGATGCATAATAATAGCATCAGGCTTTGCATGATCTAGTTTATCTGGAGTTAATCCGTAGTATTCATAGTACTCTCTATTTGAAGAAAGAAACGAACTTGTCATTCTTTCATTTTGAAGTCTTAACATCATTACAATATCGCAATCTTTAAGTCCTTTTTTCATATCAGTAAAAGTATTGACGCCAAATTTTTCAATTTCTTTTGGCATTAAATTTGTTGGTGCAACTATATTTACTTCTGCACCAAGCATTGTTAGTAAATAAATATTAGATCTAGCAACTCTTGAATGGAGAATGTCTCCACAAATTGCAATTTTTAGTCCTTGAATTTTTTTCTTTCTGTTAATTATTGTTAGCGCATCTAATAAAGCCTGGGTAGGGTGTTCTCTTCTACCGTCACCAGCATTTAGTACAGCACAATTAACTTTTTGAGATAACAAGTTACAAGCACCTGAGTCTTGATGTCTAATTACAATTATATCGGGGTGCATTGCATTTAAAGTCATTGCAGTATCAATTAAAGTTTCACCTTTTTTAATGGCAGAGTTTCCCATGTTCATAGACATCACGTCTGCTCCTAAACGTTTACCCGCTAATTCAAATGAACTTTGTGTTCTTGTGGAAGGTTCAAAAAATAGGTTAATTTGAGTTTTTCCATTTAGAACGTTTAATCGTTTGTTTTTACTTTGGTTAAGTTTAATAAATGATTGAGATTCATTTAAAATCAAATTTACGTCATTGATTGATAAATCTTGAATACCTAACAAATGTTTTTGAGAAATTTTAATAGCTTTTTTGGTTTTAGATGCCATTAAAATTAACTCTATAACTATAAAGCAATGTCTTGGCAAGTATTAATTATTTAAAAAATCTATAGCTCCTTGAAGAATAAATGCAGCTGCATTTTGATCAATATTTTTTTCTCTTTTACTTACATTTATATCTAGTTGGCTTGATAAATTAAAAGCTCCTACTGTAGAAAGTCTCTCATCCCAAAGGCACACATCTATATCAATCGCCTTATCGATATTAGTTGAAACATCGTTAACAGATTGCGCTGATCTACCTGAAGAACCATCCATATTAAGAGGATTTCCAATTATAATACCTTTAATACTGTATTCGTTAATTATCTCTTGTAATTGTGAAATTAATTCATTGGTATTTGTTTTAGCAATTGTTTTAAAGGGTGTTGCTATTGATTGTTTTTCATCACAAATAGATACGCCAATTCTTTTAGAACCAAGATCTAACCCAATTAATCTAGAGGGTTCAGACTGCTTTTTTTTTAAATCTTCAATGGTGATCATATTGTATATTTTTAACTTAAGTGATAGTTTGCGACATATTTAAATACCATATGAGCATTGATCTTAAAACAATAAAACATATATCGAAACTATCAAGAATTTCAGTTGATGAGAAAAAAGCTGAAAAACTTGCTGGTGATTTAAACTCTATTTTCAATTTTATTGAAAAATTAAATGAATTAAATACTGACAATGTTGAGCCACTTACTTCTGTAGCAGAAACAACTTTAAAATTTAGATCTGATGAAGTTAAAAATCAAAACATAAGAGAGCAGATCATAAAAAATTCACCTGAAGATAATGAAGATTTTTTTGTAGTTCCAAAGGTTGTTGAATAATGTCAGATATCACTTCTCAAACATTAACTTCATTAGTTAAAAATATTAAAGAAAAGAAACTATCTTCTGAAGAAGTAACGAAAGCTTTTGTGGATCGTTCTGAAAAATCAAAAGAATTAAATGCTTATATTACTGAGGATTTTTCAAATGCTATTGATAAAGCCAAAAAATTTGATGAAAAACCAAATCTTGATTTAAAACTTCCAGGAATACCAATGGCTGTTAAAGACCTTTTTTGCACCAAGGATATTAGAACTACAGCTGGTAGTAAAATTCTTGAAAATTTTGTTCCAACTTACGAGTCAACAGTTACTGAAAATATCTGGAATGAAGGAGGTATTTTACTTGGTAAATTAAATTGTGATGAGTTTGCAATGGGATCTTCTAACGAAACTAGCTTTTATGGAAATGTTCAAAACCCAATTGATAAAGG
>JAYOZQ010000051.1:0-2521 GCA_038154225.1 Candidatus Pelagibacter sp. | reverse complement strand
TTAAAGGTAAAAAAATAGGAATACCTAAAGAGTATAGAGTAGAAGGTATGCCTAAGGAAATTGAAGACTTATGGAAAAAAGGAATTGAATACGCAAAAGATTGTGGTGCTGAAATAATTGATATTTCATTACCTAACACAAGTTATGCTTTACCAACTTATTATATTGTGGCACCAGCAGAAGCTTCATCAAATTTAGCCAGATATGATGGAGTTAAATATGGTTTTAGAGCTAAAGGTGAAAACTTAATTGATATGTATGAAAAAACAAGATCAGAAGGTTTTGGAGCTGAAGTTCAGAGAAGAATAATGATTGGTACTTACGTATTATCATCAGGATATTATGATGCTTACTATTTAAAAGCACAAAAAGTTAGGAAGTTAATTAAAAATGATTTTGATGAAGCATATAAAAAAGTTGATGCAATTTTAACACCCTCAACTCCAAGTTCAGCTTTTAAGATAGGTGAAAAGAAAAATGATCCGGTATCAATGTATTTAAATGATATTTTTACTGTACCCGTAAACTTAGCAGGTTTACCGGCCATATCTATACCAGCTGGTCATGATGTAGCTGGATATCCATTAGGATTACAAATTATTGGAAAGGCATTTCAAGAACAAGAAATCTTAAACTTAGCTTACGCAATGGAAGATAAGATTAATTTTAAAAATAAAATTACTGATTGGTGGATTAAATAGTGACTAAAGAAAATTCAGAATATTTAATTGAAAGATATGATAATGTATATGAAGTTGTAATTGGCCTTGAAGTTCATGCTCAAGTAACATCTAATTCAAAATTATTTTCATCTTCATCAACAAAATTTGGTGCAGAACCCAACACCCAAGTGAGTTTGGTTGATGCTGCTTTTCCTGGCATGTTACCTGTAATCAATGAATTTTGTGTCAAACAAGCAATTAAAACTGGAATTGGGTTAAGAGCTCAAATTAACAAAAGATCAGTATTTGATAGAAAAAATTATTTTTATGCAGATCTACCTCAAGGGTATCAAATATCTCAATTTAAGTATCCAATAGTAGGTGAGGGTAAAGTTGTTCTTGATATGCCAAGTGGACAAAAAGAAGTTGGTATTGAAAGACTTCATTTAGAGCAAGATGCTGGAAAAAGTATTCATGATATCGATCCCCAAAATACATTGGTAGATTTAAATAGATCAGGTGTAGCTTTAATGGAGATAGTGAGTAAACCAGATTTGAGATCTCCCGATGAAGTTAGTGCTTATATCAAAAAACTTAGATCAATAATGAGATATTTAGGTACATGTGATGGTAACATGCAAGAGGGCTCTTTAAGAGCGGATGTGAACGTTTCTGTTAGATTAAAGGACTCTAAAGAACTTGGCACACGTTGTGAAATTAAAAATGTTAATTCTATTAAGTTTATGCAAATGGCAATTGATTATGAAGCTAATAGACAAGTTGATTTAATTGAAGAAGGTAAATCAATTGATCAAGAAACAAGATTATTTGATACAAAAAAAAATGAAACTAGATCAATGAGATCTAAAGAAGATGCTCATGATTATAGATATTTTCCAGATCCAGATTTATTACCATTAGAAGTTACTGATGAATTCATAGACAATCTTAAAAAAGATATTCCTGAACTACCAGACGATAAAAAGAAAAGATTTATTGATGAGTTTAAAGTTTCTCCTTATGAAGCAACAATATTAGTTTCTGATATTGATACGGCAAAATATTTTGAGGAAGTGGTAGCAAAGATGGGCAAAAACCAAGATATCAAATTAGCCGTTAACTGGATTACAGGAGAATTATTTGCCGTTTTAAATAATAAAAATCTTGAGATTTCTCAAAGTCCTATAAGTGCAAAAAATTTAGCAAAACTAGTTAATTTAATTAAAAATGGAACAATTTCTGGAAAAATTGCTAAGACAATATTTGAGTTAATGATGGATGGAGATAAAGATCCACAAATCATTGTTGAAGAAAAAGGATTAAAACAAGAAAGTGACCCTAAAGCCCTAGAAGCTTTAATTGATAAAATTATCAATGATAATAGAGAAAAGGCAATTGAATATAAAAATGGAAAAGAAAAATTATTTGGTTTCTTTGTAGGACAAGCAATGAAAGTTTCAGGTGGTAAGGCAAACCCTCAATTAATTAATGAGATATTAAAGAAAAAGCTTTAATAAGATGGGTGCAAACCTTGAGATAACAAAAAAATTACAAAATTATATTGATAATTTTGGTTTAAAATTACACCCAGTTCAGCAAGAAATAATTGATTACAATAATACGCTAGGAGATATCAAGAGGATGCAAATTGATCCTTCCCAATCTCATTTTATTCATTTAATTATAAAAATTTCAAATATTAAAAATGTGCTAGAGATTGGTACTTTTACAGGGCTTAGCGCACTTTCAATTTTACTCGCTCTACCTGATGATGGAAAACTTATAGCGCTCGATAAGAATGAAGAAACTAACAAAATTGCTTTAAATTTTTTTAAAAAAGCTAAACAAGACCATAAAGT
>JAYOZQ010000050.1:0-5826 GCA_038154225.1 Candidatus Pelagibacter sp. | reverse complement strand
TTTTCCATAAACTTTGGGTGTGCTCTTGATAAGAAAATTTGTTGTCCTCTCGGCTCTCTTCTTACATCATAGCAATAAGCTTTAATTCTATCTCCAGCTTTAATATTTTCTCTTGGTATCATTTCATTTTTTTGGATAATTGCTTCAGTACGTCCAAGATCAGCAATAACATTTCCAAATTCTAGTCTTTTAACAATACCACTTAAAATTGTATCTTTTTTATCAATAAAGTCATTGTATTGTCTTTCTCTCTCAGCTTCTCTTACATTAAAACTGATTACTTGTTTTGCCGTTTGAGCTGCAATTCTTCCAAAGTCAAAAGATGGTAACGGTTGTAACACCTCATCTCCAACTGCTTTGTCTTTGTTAATTTCATTTAGATTAATTGCGTCTTCAAGTTTAATTTCTGTATTAGAGTTTTCTGGATTTTCAGCAACAATCAATTTTCTAAAGATTTCAATGTCACCATTATCTCTATTAATTGAAACTTTTATTTCATTTTCCTGACCAAATTTAGACTTTGCTGCTTTTGCAATTCCAGTTTCCATTGAACTAATGATTAGTTCTTTGTCGATAGATTTTTCTAAAGCTACTGCTTCAGCTATTCTTAATAATTCTAATTTATCTGCTCTTTTATTTAACATGTTTTTGTTTGCTCCAAAAAAAAATGGGCTAATGCCCATTTTGTAAATTCAATAATGTAAGGGCAATATAGTAAAGTTTTTTTTTAATTCAACAGAAACTATTTAGAAAAATGGCTAGTTTTATCAGTTTTTTCCCAAGAAAATGAACCATTATCATCTGGTGTTCTTCCAAAGTGCCCGTAGGCAGCTGTTTTCTCGTATATTGGCTTATTTAAATTTAGCATCTCTCTAATACCTCGAGGGCTTAGATCAAAATTTTCATTTATCTTATCTACAACAAATTTATTTTTTTCTAAATCGTTATCAAATAAATCAACATAAATTGATAGTGGTTTAGAAACACCTATTGCATAAGCTAATTGAATTAAACACTTGTCTGCAATTTTTGAAGCAACAACATTCTTAGCAATATATCTTGCTGCGTAAGCAGCAGATCTGTCTACTTTTGTAGGATCTTTTCCAGAAAAAGCTCCTCCTCCATGAGGTGCAGCGCCACCATATGTATCTACAATAATTTTTCTTCCTGTTAACCCACAGTCTCCATCTGGACCTCCAATAACAAAATTACCTGTTGGATTAACGTAAAACTCTTCTTCATTAAAACCTTCAAGAAAATTTGATGGAATAGATTGCAGCATGTAAGGTCTTAATAAATCTCTAACTTGTGCTTGATTAACATCTGCAGAATGCTGAGAAGATATCACCACAGATTTTACTTTTGTAGGTTTTCCATCAACGTATTCAAAAGTAACTTGGCTCTTACTATCTGGTTCTATATTTTTTAACTTTCCTGACTTTCTATCCTCTGCCATTAATCTTAAAATTTTATGAGAGTAATGAATAGGTGCTGGCATTAAAACATCGGTTTCATTACAAGCATATCCAAACATAATACCTTGGTCTCCAGCTCCTTCATCTTTATTTCCAGATGAGTCTACACCCATTGCAATGTCAGCAGATTGTGAATGAAGATGGCTTTCTATTTTTGTTGCTTCTCTCCAAGTAAAACCTTCCTGATCATAGCCAATATCTTTTATGCAGTTTCTAACTTTTTCAATTAATTCATCTTTTTTTATCTCAGGACCTCTAACTTCTCCCGCTAAAACTACTTTGTTCGTTGTTGTTAGTGTTTCACATGCAACTCTTGAGAATGGATCTCCAGATAGATAACTATCAACCACCATATCTGAGATTCTATCTGAAACTTTATCCGGATGACCTTCGGATACTGACTCACTTGTAAAAAGAAAATTTTTTAAATTACTCATTTCTAAATCTATTAAATGAAAATATCAAAAAAATATATAGTAAAATTAATGTTATAAAGATTTTATTTCCATATTTAGAAAATAATGTTGGTTGCATTATTTGAGCTTTTTTAAAATCAATATAGCCTGACTGTCCATATTCAACTTTTTGCTCAACAACACCTAGGGGATTAACAATAGCTGCAATACCATTATTTGCTGAACGTAATAAATACTTACCACTTTCAACTGCTCTAAAAATACTATGAGCAAAGTGTTGTTTGGGTCCTATCGAGCTACCAAACCAACCATCTTCAGAGATATTTACCATTAAATCAAAATTTGAGTTATTAAATATTTTACCTGAATAGATTATTTCATAACAAATTAATGGTAATATTTTCAAAGAAAAATCATCTCTTTTTATATCTATAATTTTTCTATCTTCACCATTAGAAAATGATTGATAGTTATTTGTAATTACACTTAAACCAAATTTTTTTAGAATATTTTCAAAAGGTAAAAATTCACCAAATGGGACTAGATTAATCTTGTTGTAAAAATTTAATATTTCTAAATTATGATCATAAATTGATAAAGAATTGAAATAATCAATTTTTTCTTTATTTGTTTTTTGACTGTTAATTCCAATAAATAATAAATGATTTTGACTGAAGACATCCTCAAATAGCCATTTAAATTCAATTAATTCTTCTTGAGAAACATCGGGCAGAATTCCCTCGGGCCAAACAAATATTGTTTTATCATCTTTATTAGGCTGACTTATATCTATCAATTCATTTATTACAGAGACTGGATCAATATTTGAATAAAATCTATCTAGACTTATATTTGAACCTATGGCTCTTACTTTATATTCATAATTTATAGTATCTGATGAGTTAAATCTTTCTTTATAAGATGATCCATATAAATAAAATAGAAATGGCATAACTAGAAAAACTAAACACACAGCTATATCTTTTTTTGTTTCTCTTAGAATAAAAATTGCAGGACTAGCAAACAATGAAATACAAAGTAAATTAAATCCGTAGGTTCCTATTAATGAGGTAATGCTTAATATTTCTAAATGATTAACAAAACTATAAGCTATTAAATTCCAAGGAAAACCAGTTAAAATTGAACCTCTAATAAATTCAAAAACTGCAAAAAATAATGAAAAAACTAAAAAAGAGCTTACTACTTTTTTAGAATTTGAAATTATAAAACAAAAAGTAGCTAATCCATAAAAAATTCCAAGAAATAAAGGTACTAAAATAAGAGCAATGGGAATTAAAAATTTAAAATTTTGATCAAATGTTAAAGATATAGATATCCAATACAAGCTTGATAAAAAATAACCAAATCCAAATAGCCACCCATAAATAAAGAAATGTTTTTTACTTTGAGTAATTTTAGATTTTTTAAATAAGAATATAAAAAATGCACTAAAGGTAAAAAAATTTATTATTAAGTAATTATAAGGAGGTAAACTTAAAGATGAGACTGCACCTAAAATTATTAAAAAAACTATCTCAATGTATCTTTTTTTTATCAACCTAGTTAATCTTTGAAATTACAGATTTATATATTTTTTCTTCCTCACTAACCATTCTTCTATAATCTTTATCTTTTATATGGTCAAAACCTAATAAGTGAAGATATCCATGAATAAAAGTTTTAACTACTTTTTCTTTAAAATTTTTAATATTTTGTGATTTAGGTTTGTTCATGAAATTATAACTAATTATAATATCTCCAATATAAGTACTTTTAGTTATTGATGTTTTTTTTGCTAAAGGAAATGAAAGAATATCTGTAGCCTTATTTTTATTTCTAAAATTCTTATTTAATTTTTTGATACATTTATTATTAGAGAGAAGTAAAGAAAGGGTTATTTTCTTGTTAGGAAATCGGTATTTTTTAGGAAAGAAATTACAAATTTCTTTGAAAAAAAGCTCTTTTTTTCTAAGTTTTTTTGACCAAGCTTTCTCTTCTGAGAAAACTTCAACACTAATCATTTTTTGAGTAGGCTTTAACTATTTTGGAAACTAATGGATGCCTAACCACATCTGAATGGTCAAAATCAACAACTGATATTTCATTTAAATGACCTAATAATTCTTTTGATCTAACTAAACCCGACATATTTTTATTTGGTAAATCAATTTGTGTTGGATCTCCGTTAACAACTATTTTAGAATTTTCTCCTATTCTAGTTAAAAACATCTTAATTTGAGTGTCTGTTGCATTTTGCGACTCATCTAAAATTGCAAATGAATTTTTTAAAGTTCTTCCTCTCATAAAAGCAAGTGGCGCTATTTCAATATCACCAATTTCGATCATTCTTTGAATTTTTTCAAAATCAAAGAGATCATACAATGAGTCATATAAAGGTCTTAAATAAGGATCAACTTTTTCTTTCATGTCACCAGGTAAAAACCCTAATCTTTCTCCTGCTTCAACAGCTGGTCTAGATAAGATAATTCTTTCAATTTTTTTTTCTAATAACATCGTAAGACCTACAGCTACTGCTAAAAATGTTTTACCAGTTCCTGCTGGACCTGCAGAAATTATTATATCGCTTTGTCTCAAAGCTCTTACATAATCTTTTTGTTTTTCTGATCTTGGAATAATTGATTTTTTTGGAGTCTTGATTATATCAGTGACATTATTATTTTTAACTTTTTCATTGATCATAAAATTATCTACTGAGGAAAGTATATCCTTATTTTCAATACTACCATTGTTAATAAATTGATTGGCTAAAAATTTTATTGCATTTTTGACTATTTCATTTTTTTCAGGATTAGATTTAATTAGAATTGAATTGCCCCTAGAATATAAACTTGTTTCTGTAATTTTTTCTAATTCTTTTAAATTTTTATTAAACTCACCTACAACACCAATCAAGAGTTCATTATCATGAAAAATGACACTTAAAGAATTATTATCAGAATAGACAAACTTTAAAGATATATCACTATTTTTTTTTGTTAAGCTACTCAATTGCTATGCTACCTTTTGATTAGAGCTAAAATCTCTTTCACCAAACAGAGTGGTTCGATTACTTTTATTAATTTTCACTGGCACAATTTTTCCAATATCCTCTTTTTTACCATTAAAAATAACAGATGTCATATATTCAGATCGACCAAAAACTTGGGTTTTATCATCTGTAAAATTTTCAACTAAAACATTAATTATTTTATTTTCGAAAGATTTATTCACTTGCATCTGATTCTGATACAGTTGGCTTTGAATTTTTTCTAATCTATCCATAGAAATTTTTTTGTCAGTCAATTTTAAATCTGCTGCAACTGTACCTGGTCTTGGACTAAAAATAAAAGAATAGGAATTTATAAATTTAATTTTTTGAATAAGTTCAAAAGTAGCGTTAAAATCGACATCTTCTTCTCCTGGATAACCTATTATAAAATCGCTAGAAAATTGAATATTCTGGTTAATTTCTTTTAAACGGTCGTGAATTTTATAATATTCACTTATTGTATGTTTTCTATTCATTAGCTCTAAAATTTTATTGGACCCACTTTGAACTGGCAAATGAACTAATGGCATAAGTTTTTTTGAATATTTATAAACGTCAATTAAATCATCTGACATATCTTTTGGGTGAGATGTTGTATATCTAATCCTTTTAATGTCAGAATATTTTTCGATCTCTAATATTAAATCTGATAATTTATACTTTTCATTATTGTAAGCATTTACATTTTGTCCAAGTAAAATCAATTCTTGTGTACCTGAATCTATTAAATACTTAGCCTCATCTAAGATTTGTTTAAATGGTCTAGAATATTCTGGGCCTCTTGTGTATGGCACTACACAAAAATGACAAAACTTATCACAACCTTCTTGGATAGTTAAAAATGAAGAAATTTTTCCAGAATTATTTTTAATTTTATTAAAATATT
>JAYOZQ010000049.1:0-5835 GCA_038154225.1 Candidatus Pelagibacter sp. | reverse complement strand
GCATTTAGAATAATTAAAAAACCATCCTCTAATTTAGTAATAATTAAATCATCATACACACCAGCTTTATCATTCATTAAAAAACTATATTTTGATGAATTCAATTTCAAATTTTTTAAATCTAGAGGAAAAATCTTTTCTAAATCTTCAGTCAAATTATCGTCACCATAGATAAATAGCTGCCCCATGTGCGAAACATCAAAAATTCCAGAGTCTGATCTAGTAAATTTATGCTCTTCAATAATACCTGAGCTGTATTGAATTGGCATTTCATAACCAGCAAACTCTACAAACTTTGCTTTATTATCTTGGTGAAGTTTATTTAAAGATGTTTTTTTTATTTCCATATTAACTCTTTGTACCCATCTGTATATTTGCCTGAGAGTTTTGCTCCTTCGGCGAGAATTTAATCTCTTTCCAGAGTTAATATGTTACGGTCCTTTTTACCTGAGAGTTTCCTGGGTGGTTGCTCCTTCGGTGCTACAAAATTTGTAGTCTCTCCCGTTGATATGTAACTTATCAATTATTTAGGAATGGTCAATTAGAAATACTTTTTTTATTCTTAGATAATAATGAATAAAACTGTATTAAAACGGCAAAAAGAATTATTGCTCCACCAATCAGTCCATACATTGATGGTCTTTCACTTACAAATATAAAAGCCCAAATAGGACCAAGCACTGATTCTGACAACATAATTATTCCAACCATTGCTGAAGGTGTTGTTCTTGCACCTGTAGTAATAAATATAAAGCCCAAACCTACTTGAAAACAACCAGCTAAAAAACCTAAAAAGATATCATGTGGTGAAATCATAATTTTTGTTGATAAGAAATAACCTATTAAGCAAGAACATATTCCAGCATAAAATTGTGCAGGAACCATATCTACTGATGGAAATTTTCTAACAATCATTATTAAAATTGCAAAGGTAATTGGCATAGTAAAAGCTGCTAAATTCCCAGATAGTTCTCCTGGTGTTAATGAATTACCAACCATGAGTAATACTCCAGTCATAGCAAGAATAATTGATGTCAAGGTAACTGCTGAAATTTTTTCTTTTAAAAAAAAGTATCCAAATATAGCTAGAAATAAAATTTGAAGAGATATGATAAAATTCGTATTAGCAACTGTGGTTTGATACATAGCAAATACATAACCACAGAACCCAAAGGATAAAATAATTCCACCAATAAACCCAGGAAATCCTGAATCTTTAAAAGCTTTAAATGTTTTTTGTCTATAACTAATGATTAAAAAGGCTAGGACTGTTAATGAAAAAAATAAAGATCTCCAAAACAATATTTGCCATAAAGTTGCGCCTTCAAAAGACTTTACGATCAACCCTCCAAAACTCAAACTGCAGGCTCCAAGAAATACTAATAAAGGTCCTGGAAGTTTAGTGATTATGTTCATTAAATTTGTGAAAGTAAGTTCTGAGTTTCCATCTCATACAACTTAAATAAAGTTTCTGCATCAGATAATTCAATTTCTTTAAACTTTATTTTTGAGCCAGGTGATATTTGAACTAATCTATCATAATCAACACTAGCAACGACTGCAATTTTTGGATAACCACCAATTGTTCCATGATCTGATAGCATTATAATAGGGTTACCATCTGCTGGGACTTGAATAACTCCTTTTAACAGGCCTTCAGATTTAATATTAGTATTTACAATATTCTCTATCTTTGGACCTTCTAATCTCATCCCCATTCTGTCAGACAATTTTGAAACTGTATATTCTTTTTCTAGGAAAATTTTTTTTCCCTCATCTGAGAAATAGTCAAAGTTGGTTCCTTTCATTATTCTAATATTTTCTATTTTAGAATTTAGATAGTTAATTTTCTTTTTATTTATATTTTCATTAACTTTAGAAATTTTGATTTCCTGATCGTTTTCTAATTTTTTTCCGTCATTAGACCCGATGTTTGCTTTTGTGTTAATTGAACAACTGCCCCATTGTAGTTTTAAATCAAAACTACCTGAAATAGCTAAGTAGCCATAAACAGATTTATTTGTAGATAAAATATCAATCTCATCCTCATTTTTTAATTCATAAGTTTCATAACAGTTTCCATCAATTTCTTTATCATTTTGTCTTATCTTAAAAACAACATCTCCAGTAATGACTATGTTAACTTTATCGCCATAAAACTTTAATAATGGGCCCTGATAAGCAAATTCAATAACAGGTAAATCCAATTTATTACCCACCAACTTATTGGCTAATAAATAATTTCTATTATCCATCGCTCCACTAAACGGAATACCTATATGATATAAATTATCTCTACCTTTATCTTGAAAGGTAGTATTTATACCGGCTCTTATTACTTTAAAATAACTATTGCTCATTATAATTTTTATATTCTTCTAATGTAATTTGTTTAAATTTAACTGTGTCTCCAGGATTAATTAAATTTGGATTTCTTTCTTTAGAGCTATCAAAAACTTCTAATGGAGTATTACCAATGATGTTCCAACCACCAGGACTTTCAAACGTATAAATATTAGCAAACTGCTCTGTCATACCTACTGATCCTTTGGGAACTTTTACTCTTGGAGTTTCTAAACGTTGAGCTCTCATTGGTTCATCTAAATCACCTAAAAAAGGCATTCCAGCAATAAAACCCGTCATATAACAAAAAAATTCTTTGTTAAAAAAATTTTCTAAAATTTCATCTCTTTTAAGATCTAATTTCTTTTCCAATCTTTCCATGTCTAAAGAAAAAGATTTGTCACAACAAACTGGTATTTCTAAATTTTTACCAATTGTTTTTGTGCCTTCGCTCTGGCTAAGTTTTTCAATTTCTTGTTTAATTTCCTTAAAATTAGTTACTTTTAGATCATAAGAAATTATTAATTTATTATAAGAGGGAGTAAGGTTGTTAACTCCTTTAATTTTGTTTTCTTTAATAGTATTAAAATATTTAATCACATCAGAGTTAATTTCTTTATTAACTTCATCTCCAAAGTCACAGTAAAGAGCTGCGTCACCAAGATTTGATATATTTTTTATCATGCCATGTTATACTTCAACAATTAAGACTATGGAAATTAATATAAATTGTGATTTAGGTGAAAAATCTAAACATCATTCTAATAAGTATGATCCAGATTTACTTGAAATAGTAAATTCAGCTAATGTTGCTTGTGGATTTCATGCTGGTGATGATGAGTCAATGAATCAAGTGGTTCAAATATCAAAAAAAAATGGAGTGAGTATCGGTGCACATCCATCTTTTAATGATCCTGAAAATTTTGGAAGACAAAGAATGAATTTATCTTCTGAAGAAGTTAGAAAATTAATCATTGATCAATATGAAATATTACAAAAAATTGCAGATAGTTATGGGGAAAAAGTTACCCATATAAAGCCTCATGGTGCGCTTAACAATATGGCTTGTGAAGATACTGAGCTTGCAACAACTTTAGCAAAAGCAATTAATGAAATTAGCAAAGATCTAATTTATTTAGTTCCAACAGGATCAAAAATGGAAGTTGCTGCTAAAAAACTTAATATGAAAATTGCATGTGAAATTTTTGCAGATAGAAATTATGAAGATGATGGAAATTTAGTTTCCAGAAAAAAACCACACGCTCTAATTACAGATCCAGAAGAAGCTAAAAAACATGTGTTAAATATGGTAAAAAATCAGTCTCTTAATTGTCACAGTGGAAAACAAATACCTTGTGAAATAGACTCTGTATGCATACATGGTGATAATGAAAGTTCATTGGCTACTGCAAGATCAATAAAAGAAAATTTATTAGAAAATGGACTTAAATTAAAACCATTAAACCAAATGAATAAATTTATATGATTATTAAAAAAACTTTTTTTACGCTTTTAGTGTTTGTTCTATTATCAACAAATTCTTACTCAGCAGGAACAGACAGCACTGCTAAAGTAAAATCTGATTATGATAAAGCTGTAACAATAATAAAAGCTGCTAAAAAATATTAAAAAAAAGGAAAGTTAGACAAAGCAAAAAAAAGATATGAAAAAGCTCAAGCTTTATTAATCAAATCAAATAAAAAAAAGCCACTTCAAGCTGACACCTTAAACTATTTAGGTTTTACAACTAGAAAACTAGGAGATTATGAAAATGGTGAAAAATATTATCTTTTAGGATTAGAAATTAATCCAAATCATGTTGGTATTAATGAATATCTAGGTGAACTGTACGTAGCAACTAATAGATTAGATTTAGCAAAAGAAAGATTAAAAATATTAGAAAGCTGTAATTGTGAAGAGTATACTGAGTTAAAAGAAATTATTGATGGTACAAAAAAATCTAAATATTAATCTTTATGCTTGATATCCAAGATCCAATTGAAGCTCGAAAAGTTATAAGAGAAAATAAATATACCGAACAAACAGCAGGAACAGCAAATAAATTTGTTCAAGGAAATCTTTGTATTCTTCCAAGCAAGTACGCGATGGATTTTGCATCTTTTTGCCAAAAAAACCCAAAACCTTGTCCACTGATTGGTTTTGGAACTAAAGGAGATCCTTCATTAAAAGATTTAGGAGATATAGATATTCGAACTGATGTACCTCAATATAGAATTTGGGAAAAAGGAAAACTTATAGATGAACCATTTGATATTAAAAAATATTGGAATGATGATTTAACAACATTTGTTTTAGGTTGTTCTATGTCTTTTGAATTACCTTTGATTGAAGCAGGAATTCCAATACAACATATTGAAAATAATACTATTGTTCCAATGTACCAGACATCAATTGATTGTGAGCCCGCAGGACAGTTTTCGGGAAAACTTGTTGTATCAATGAGACCATTAAATGCAAAAGATGCTATTAGATCAATTCAAATTAGCTCAAGGTTTCCAGCAGTTCATGGAGCACCTGTTCATTTAGGAGATCCAGCTGAAATTGGAATAAAAGATATAATGAAGCCTGAATATGGAGATGCTCCAAGAGCATTTCATAATAATGAAATTCCAGTTTTTTGGGCCTGTGGAGTAACTCCACAATCGGTTTTAGAAAATTCAAAACCTCATATTTGTATAAACCATAGTCCAGGTAAAATGCTTATTACTGATAAATTAAATAACGATTTAGCTGCGCTATAATTAATTTCCTAAAAAAACTTTAGTAACTTTTTCATTATCGATTAGTTCTTCTGAATTTCCGTGTATAACTAATCTTCCACTTTCAAGCACATATCCTCTATCGGCCATACTAAGAGCTAATCTTACATTTTGTTCTACAAATAGAATTGAAATTCCTTCTTTAACAATATTTTTGAATATCTTTATCAAATCTTTCATAACCATAGGTGATAAACCTAAAAAAGGTTCATCAACCATTAATAGTTTTGGTAAACCCATCATACCTCTTGCGATTGCAAGCATTTGTTGCTCGCCTCCAGACATTGTTTTGGCAAGTTGAGCTGATCTTGTTTCTAATTTTGGAAAAATTTTATATATTTTTTCTAATGAATTAGATAATTCATCTTTTGCTTTTGGATGCCAGGCACCAAGTAATAAATTTTGCTTTACTGTTAAGTGTGGAAAAACTCTTCGTCTTTCAAGCACATGCGAAATGCCTAATTCTGTTCTTTTATAAGTTGGAATATTTGAAATTAAATTATTTTCAAAATTAATAGTGCCGTTCTTGTGTTCCACTAAATTACTGATGGTGTTTAAAATAGTGCTTTTACCAGAACCATTTGGACCAAGAAGAGCAACCATTTCTGCTTTATCAACGTTAATTGACACATCCCAAATAACTTGGAAATCATCATATAGAACATCAATATTTTTAATATCAAGCAGCATCAAAAGTTCCTAAGTATGAGTC
>JAYOZQ010000048.1:0-5867 GCA_038154225.1 Candidatus Pelagibacter sp. | reverse complement strand
CATAAGCTTGTTCAAGCATTTCACAAACATCAATTTCAACACTGCAATATAAAGTAAGTTTCGCAGCTGAAGCTTTGTTTGTTAACCCGAACAATGTAAATAAAAGAACCAAAGCAATAGAAGCTAGTTTCATTATATTTTTCATTATTTCCTCTCTAATGTTTATATTAATTTTTGAAGGTTATTATAAATCAGTCTGATTTGTCACCATTTATTTAAAAGTTATGAAGTACGATACAATTAGTGGTTTAATTCAGTTTGATATTTTTTAATGTAATCAATATAGTTAATATTAGATAACCAAATACAATATGGAAATAGTAACTAAAATAGCACCAATATGTTTAGCATTAATTATGCTAGGACTTGGACTTGGTTTATCGGTAAAAGATTTTGTAAGAGTATTAAGAGTTCCTAAAGATTTTTTCGTTGGTTTTTTTTCACAATTAGTAATTTTACCTATTGTTGCTTTAGGAGTGGCTTTAATACTCAATTTACCTACACCAATTGCCATAGGTTTGATGATAATTGCAGCAGCACCAGGGGGTGTTACTTCAAATGTATTAACTAAATTTGCTAATGGGGATGTTGCTTTATCAATATCATTAACTGCAATTACAAGTTTATTAAGTATTATATCAGTGCCATTTATCGTCATAAATTCAGCTAATTTTTTTGGTGTTGCTGTTACTTCAGATATTTCAATGACTGGAATTGCTTTAAAGATGGCATTGGTTGTAACGGTACCAGTTATTATTGGGATGATTATCAGAGGCTTGGCTGAAAATTTTATTTCATCTAAAATTAATATTGTTAATAAAATAACTGGTTGGTTATTTATAATTGTCTTTGCTGCAATTTGGATTGAAGAAAAAGACAATATTTTTGATTATCTCGCTCAAGCAGGTTTAGCTGTTTTAATTTTAAATATATCAATGATGATAATAGCATTTTTTATTGCTAAAAAGTTTGTATCTGGTGTGGCTCAACAAAAATGTATTGCATTAGAGTGTGGCTTGCAAAATGGAACTCTAGCAGTGTTTGTTGCAACGTTAATTTTTGATGATATAGCCTACATTGTACCTACAGCTGCTTATGCACTAACAATGTATATAACTGGTTTTATATTTATTTATATCTTAAGAAAATCTAATTAAGAATTAATAACTTTAATTTGATTAAACAATCTGTAGATAAAATTACTTAAACTTAACATATTTTGATCTTGTAAATTTTTAGTCTTTTTAAAAGAACTATCTTTGGCATCTAAAGAAATTAATTTTTTATCATTTATAGTTAAAAATTTTTTATCTATTAACCATTTTAGTTTTCTCACAACTGTAGGTCTTGGAATACCTGTTATATCTGAAATAGACATTGCATTAACACCTTTAGTATCTGATCCCATAATTTCTTCTCTATATGATTTGATACTTAATTTGGAAGGTTTAAAGTTTTTATTTTCAGTTGCGTTCAATACTACTAGCATAGCAATAGTTAAAGTTTCTAAATCTGGCATTTCTTGCCTCCATCTATTTAAATAAATGAAGAGAAATTTATTCAATTGGTATAAGCAAAAAGAAAAATTCTTTTTAATTGACTTATTAATTTCCTCTAATTGAAAAATATTATCGATTATTTTTTCTTTTTTTAATATTTGACTAAATTCATTTAATAAAATGGTAAGTTCTTTAAGTGTGTCTGTTGCTTTGGCATTAAGAAATGCTGATCTATCAACAAATATTTTTTTACCAATTTTCTTGATTGCTCCTTTTTTTTGTAGATCTAAAACTTTTCTTCTTACACTTTCCTTGGGTATCTTTAAATCATTTGAAATATCTGAAATATTAATTTTCTCAATTTCAAGAGTTCTTTCTTTATAAAAAGTCTCGTAATCAATTACGAGACCATTTTTTCTGTAAAATATTAAATTTTTATGGATCAGATAAATAATGATTATAAATTTATCAATATCATTGTAACGTTTATAAGCCCTAATAAGCCAATTACTCATGAAAGAATAATAATAGGATGATAATAAAGCAAATTTTTTTTGAATTATTTTATTAATAATTTTTTCATCAATTTGAGCTGATATAGCGGGTAACGATTTCATATAATTAAAAAACCCAATTTGAACAATAAAAATATATGAGTCAACCCATTTTGGACATCGGCAGTATATCCTTTTTCATCTAAGCGTGATTAATTGTATCAATGAGTACTGAAAGCTTAAATAGAACATCTAGTGATATTGAGACCCCTAATATTAATATAGATGTTCTAAATCAAAATAATAGTCAAAGTAAAAGATCTAAAAAAACATGCATTCATACTCTAAATAAAAGACTCATTAGCTCTAAGAAAAAAGAAAAGTTTAAAAATTTAGTTATAGTTTCTTCAGTTTTATTATCGGTTGGAGTTATGAGTTTTATTATAACTTAAAAATTTTTTAAATATTCTAGATCTTTTTTAATAACTTCTGTAATTGTAATTTCTTTTTTTAGATTTTGTCTATATCGATTAAACTTATTTTGTCCTGGATACATTATTTCTTTAACACCTTTAATTTTTGGAAGTTTTTTTATTGTTTTAATATTATCTTTTATTCTTTGATTATAATTTTTTTGAAATAGATTTGCTTTAAAGGTAATAAACAAATGACCAATATTTTGTGGTCCTGAAAAATCATCAAATGGATCTTTAACTCTTCCTGCGTGATTTCCGCCTGTTAATACACCACTTAAAATATCAACCATCCAAGCAAGACCTGATCCTCTAAAACCTGCTATTGGTAATTGAACTCCAGCTAAAGCTTTTTTTGCATCTGTTGTTGGATTACCTGATTTATCTAATGCAACACCTTCTGGAATTGTTTGATTGTTTCTTGCGGCCACTCTAATTTTTCCTCTATTGATCATAGAGATAGAGGTATCTAAAATAAAAGGAACTTTAGATCCAGTTGGAGTTCCAAAGCAAACAGGGTTTGTGCCAAACAAACTTTTTAGCGCACCATGGGGCGCCACAGCTGGTGGAGCATTAGTATAAATCATTGCTATTAAATTTTTCTTAACTGCTTGTTCAGCGTAATAACCTGATAATCCATAATGACCACTATTTTTAACAGCAACCATTCCAATACCAGTTTTTTGTGCATGTTTAATAGCTGTTTTAATTCCAAGATCTGCAGCCACAAAACCAATACTGTTATTTGCATCAATGTGAGAAATAGATTGAGAAATTTTTTTAATTTTAATTTTAGGTTTTGGATTAATTACTTTTTTTGAAATACGATCACAGTACATTTTAAGTCGAGATAGACCGTGTCCATAGGCTCCAACTAATTCTGCATTAATTAATGCATTAGCTGAAATTAAAGCATGATCTTTGCTAAGACCATATTTTTGAAATATTTTAATGATTTCTTTTTTAAGAATTGGAGTTTTCACGACTATCCTTTACCACGCCAAGGAATATATTTGTCTATAAGTTTTCTCAAAGTTACATCAAATAGTAGCCCAAGCATTCCCATCACAAAAATAGTGATCCAGATAACCTCATATTGGAAGTATTTTTTAGCTACATTTTCAACAAAACCAATACCTGTAGTTCCTGCTAAAAACTCAGCTGCAACTAATGTTCCCCAACACATACCAATTGCAACCCTAACACCAGTTAAAATCTCAGGTAATGAGTTTGGAAATATTACATATCGAAGTATTTGCCATCTAGAAGCACCTAATGAGTGAGAGGCATGAATTTTTGATAATTGAGTTCCAGATGCACCAGCTCTAGCAGATATAATCATGATAGAAAACGATACCATAAATAGTAAAAACACTTTTCCAACGTTATCAATACCTAAAACAGATATAATAAGTGGAGCCCATGCAAGAGGGGGTACCGGTCTATAAAGTTCAATTAATGGATCAAAAAATCCTTTTGCAAATCTATTTAGACCCATAAACAATCCAAGTGGTACACCAAATATAATTCCAAGAATTAAACCTAAGAACACTCTTAAAAAAGAGTCCCATATATGACCCATTGGAACGGGTATTTTAAATAAACTAAACTCACCAGTTACAACACTTAAAACTTTACTTTTAAAGTTAGGCTCAACTACACCAAATTCATTATGAACTGGGTACTTGCCAGGTATTATATCAGCGATCCAATCAGGCAAAATAAAACCAACTATTTTACTAACATCCATCATTTCAAACCAAAGTAGTGGGATATTTTTAAATCCAACACTTGGTTTTGATAAAAGGATAAATTTATTTAGTGTATCTGACGGTTTAGGCAGCCATCTACCTGAACCCTGTTCAGAGCAATTAGGACCACTGGATACAATTGTTCCCGCCGGAAATAAAAAAATATCAACTAGTCTTAAAGAGCCTTGTTCATTTTTTTGAACTTCGTCAAAGGTAAGTATCGATTTTTGCATCCCATCTAATGTATTGGGTGGAAAAATACTTGCGTATTCAATTCTTCTTGCAATTTTAAGAACATCTTTTGCTAAGGTTGACGCTACTTCTTCACTATCTGATGCTGCTTTTCTAAATGCTTTAACATCATCTTTAATTTCCTTCATAACTGATTTGTATTGGAAATTATGATTTCTAAGTTTAAAGAATTGATCGCTAATAACTTTTAACTCTTGAGCGGCTGCATCAAATTTTAATCCTTTATCCGTTTTTGGAATTGTTGGAACTTCAACTGTATTTTCTACAGCAGTACCTGAAGCACCCCAGCCACCTTCAGCTTGAGCATCTTGTAATCTTTTGTTTCTTTGCTCTGCAGTTTCATATGGATAATCTTCTTTTTGAAATTCTATTGATAATTGATCAATTTTATTTGCAAGTTCACCTATCTTAACTTTTGTTTCATTATCTAATAAATTTTCATTAGTTAGTAATGGAATAGTTGATTTTGTTTTATCAATTAATCCAATTAAAAAAGATCTATGTTGTTCACTAATTTCTTTTGAATTTTGAATTTCATTTTTAAGCTTGGATATATTTTTATTTTCAGCTTTAATAATAGATGTGCTTTTGAATTCTCTTTCTTCAATAGGGAACAAATATTTTAAAGATAATAAAGAGTCGTTTACTTTACCAACTTGACACAATTCATTAGCTGATTGAGGATAAAATGATTTTGCAATATCCCAAGAATAATAAAGCCAAGTTAATAATATGACACTACTACCAACAATGATCCAGTGAGTACCACCTTTAGCTCTTTCTGGATTTCCAAAAACAGCATCTACTTTTTCTGTTCGAATAAGTTTTCGGCCATACATAATGCAACCGATAATGGCCACAATAATTGCAAAGGTTATAAATTGAGTAAACATTTTATGAATCTTTACCCATTATTTCTTCTTCCATATTCCAAATCATGGTTAAAATTTCTTCTCTTTTACTGGTAAAATCTTTTAAATTTTTGATATCTCTTAAATCTTCTTTTAGTCCCATTGATGCAAATGGAAGGTTATACTCTTTATGTATTCTACCTGGTCTTGGAGCCATTACATAAAGCCTTTCTCCAAGTAACAATGCTTCTTCAACGGAGTGAGTAATTAAAATAATTGTTTTACCTGTCTCTTTCCAAATCTTTAACACTAAAGACTGCATTTTTTCTCTAGTAAGCGCATCAAGTGCCCCCAAAGGTTCATCCATTAAAATTAAATCTGGATCATTGATCAAACATCTTGCAAGAGCAACCCTTTGCTGCATACCACCTGACAATTGATAAGTAGGAGTGTTACCAAATCCTTGAAGACCAACAATCTCTAGCCATTCATCAACTTTTTTAGCTGTTTCAATTGGATCTTCTTTTTTCATTCTTAATCCAAAATT
>JAYOZQ010000047.1:0-5941 GCA_038154225.1 Candidatus Pelagibacter sp. | reverse complement strand
GTAGAGTGAGAAACAAATGCTACTTTAGGATCAAAACCAAACAGTCTTACTACTCTAGCTGTTGAAATTGCTATTTCAGCCATTTGTTCTGATGTTGGATATTCATGAACACTGGTATCACCAACAAAAATAGTTTTACCTTTGTGAACAACCATATTTAGACCAAACATGATCTCACCATCTCTAACATCAACTACTTGTTTTATTTTATCTAATGAAGCACCAAATCGTCTTGTATTGCCAGTAACAGCACCATCTGCATCACCACAAGCAACCATACTAGTTGCCCATATCACTCTATCGTTTCTAACAAGTCTGTCACAATCTCTTTCTAGTAACCCTTGTTCTCTTTGTAATTTTTGAAATAAATGTTTTACATATTTATTTCTTTTTTCTTCATCTTTTGAGTTTACTATTTCGATATCAAAATTTTCACTGTAACCAATATTTTTAATTTGTTCTTTTATTTTTTCTTCTTTCCCCACAAGAATTGGGATACCTAATTTAGAATTTTTAAATGCTATTGCAGCTTTAAGTGTATTTTCATCTTCACCATCTGCAAATACTATTCTTTTTTGATTCTTTTTAATATAAGAGTTTATTCCTTGCATAATAGTTACAGTTGGATCTAATCTTTGTCTAAGTTGATCTTTGTATATCTCAAAGTCATCAATATTTTTTCTTGCAACTCCACTATCCATTGCAGCTTTTGCAACAGCGGCTGGAATAATACTTATTAATCTTGGATCAAATGTTGAAGGAATAATATATTCTTTACCATAATGTGGTCTTTCACCTCCCATAGCAGCCACAACTTCATCTGGAACATCTTCTCTTGCAAGTTTTGCAATTGCTTGTGCGGCAGCAACTTTCATTTCTTCATTTATTGTTTTTGACCTAACATCAAGAGCGCCTCGAAAAATATAGGGAAAACCAATTAAGTTATTTACTTGATTTGGATAATCTGATCTTCCAGTTGCAACTATTGCATCAGATCTTACTTCATTTATCTCTTCAGGAGTAATTTCTGGATCAGGATTTGCACAGGCAAAAATTATAGGATTTTTTGCCATCTTTTTTACAAATTCTTTCTTGAGAGCACCCTTGGCTGACAAACCAAGAAAAACATCTGCACCATTTATTGCATCTTCAAGAGTCCGTAAATCAGTTTCGATTGCATATCTTGATTTCCATTGATCTATTCCATCAGGTCTTCCTTTGTAAATTACACCTTTTCTATCCAGCATAATAATATTCTCATTTGGGACACCTGAATTTTTAAATAACTCTGTACATGCTTGAGCAGACGCACCAGCTCCATTAACAACTACTTTAATTTCTTTTATTGATTTACCACTTATGTCCAATGCGTTTATTAGTGCTGCAGTTGTAATAATAGCTGTTCCATGTTGATCATCGTGAAAGACAGGTATATCTAAAATTTCTTTTAATTTTTGCTCTATTATAAAGCAGTCGGGGGCAGCAATATCTTCTAAATTTATCCCACCAAAACTAGGAGCAAAATTTTTAATTGAATTAACAATTTCATCTGCATCAGAACAATCTATCTCAAGATCGATGGAGTCAATATCGGCAAATCTTTTAAAAAGTACCGCCTTACCCTCCATTACAGGTTTTGATGCAAGGGCCCCTAAATTACCCATTCCTAATATTGCAGAACCATTACTTATAACAGCTACTAAATTCCCTTTACTTGTATAATCGTATGCAGTCTCTGGATTTTCACTAATCATTCTTACAGGAGCTGCAACACCTGGAGAGTATGCTAAAGCAAGATCTCTCTTAGTGGTCATGTTTTTTGATGAAATGATCTCAATCTTTCCAGGTTTTTTATCTTTATGAAAATCTAGAGCTTCTTTATCTGTGTAGTGATCAATGTTAGTTTTTTTCATTTTTGATAATTAGGTATACAATTAGGGTAAAATTAAGACTAATATGATTTATGAACATAGTTAAGTCAACAGGCACATTTGGTTTTTTTACGATAATAAGCAGATTGCTTGGTTACTTAAGAGATATTTTAATAGCAATTTTCCTTGGTACAGGAATGTTGGCTGATGCTTTCTTTGTAGCGTTTAGAATTCCAAATACATTTAGAAGATTGTTTGCTGAAGGTACTTTTAATGCAGCATTCGTTCCAAGCTATTCATCAGAAATAATTAAGGGAAAAAAACAATCAAATACATTTGCCAATGATATTTTCAATCTACTATTTCTAGGATTGTTGTTTTTAACAATTGTGATTGAAATTTTTATGCCTGCATTTGTTTCAATTATTGCCCCAGGATTTGTAGGTGATTTTGAAAAAATGGAGTTAGCAATAAATTTAACAAGGATTACATTTCCTTTCTTATTTTTTATTTGTTTAGCATCATTTTTTTCTGCAATTCTAAATTCACATAATAAGTTTGCAGCCGCAGCTGCGGCCCCAATAATTTTAAATATTGTTTTAATTTTAGTATTAATTTTTTCTAAATCTTTAGGAGATCAGTTAGTTTATTATTTATCTTATGGTGTTTCTTTAGCTGGTTTTTTTCAATTAATATTTTTATATAAATATGTATCAAAATATTACTCACTTAAATTTAGCTTTAAATTAAAAGCAAGTGATAAAGTTAAGTTTTTTTTTAAAAAACTTTTACCAAGTATTTTTTCTTCTGGAGTTACCCAAATTAATATTTTAATTGGAACGATAATTGCATCATTTCAAGCAAGCGCTGTTTCTTATTTATATTATGCGGATAGAATTTATCAAATTAACTTAGCTATAGCCGGTATTGCGATTGGAGTTGTTATACTTCCACAACTTTCAAAACATATCCAATCCAGAAAAAAGGATAAGATTTTGCTAATACAAAATAAAGCTCTTGAATTAAGTTTGTTTTTAAGTCTACCAGCGACTATTGCTTTAATTATTGGATCAGAACAAATTATTTCAGCTTTATTTGGATATGGGTCTTTTAACGAAAATTCAGTGAATAATTCAAGTTTAGCTTTGTATTATTTTGCATTAGGTCTGCCTGCTTTTGCTTTGATAAAAGTTTTTTCAAGTTTTTTCTTTGCAAATAATGATACCAAAACTCCATTTTATATTTCTTTGATTTCTGTAATACTTAATATTTTTATTAGTATTTATTATTTTAGCGAAGTTGGTTTTATAATAATTCCAATAGCAACCTCTATTTCTTCATGGTTTAATTCAATATTGTTATTTATTTTTTTAAAAAAACAAAAATTATTTTATTTTAATCAAATATTTTTTATCAAATTTATTAAAATAGTTTTTGCATCAATTCTAATGGGTTTATTTTTTAACTTTTTATTAAATTTTTTTCAAAATGAATTAGCATTTAATCAATCAATCAAATCTTTATACTTGGTTTTATCTGCAATATTAGGATTATTATTTTATTTAATTGTGTGTTATTTCATCAAAGCTTTTCAAATGAATGATATTAAATTAAGGTATTAATTTATGAGTAAAAAAATATTTTCTGGTGTTCAGCCCACAGGCAATCTCCATCTAGGAAATTATTTAGGAGCCATAAAAAATTTTGTAGATTTAAATAATGATATCTCAAATGAGTGTATATTTTGTGTTGTAGATTTACATGCTATCACTGTTAAACAAGATCCTAAGGAGTTAAGGAGCAATATTCAAGAAACAGTAGCTACATTTATTGCTAGTGGGATAGATCCCAAAAAAAGTATAATTTTTAATCAATCAAAAGTGCCTGCTCATGCCGAAGGAGCATGGATACTTAGTTGTGTTGCTAGAATGGGTTGGCTAAATAGAATGACCCAATTTAAGGAAAAAGCTGGAAAAGATAAAGAAAAAGCAAGTGTCGGTCTTTATTCTTACCCAGTTCTTATGGCAGCAGACATCCTTCTTTATGATGCAACCCATGTTCCTGTGGGAGATGATCAAAAACAACATTTAGAGTTATGTAGAGATATTGCTCAAAAATTTAATAGTGATTTTGAAATTGAAAATTTTTTACAGGTTCCAGAGCCTTTAATCCAAAAAGAATTTTCAAGAATTATGAGCCTTAAAGATGGTTCAAAGAAAATGAGTAAATCTGAATTGTCAGATTTAAGTAGAATAAATTTAACTGATGATAAGGATTTGATTATAAATAAAATTAAAAAAGCAAAAACAGATCCATTACCAATGCCCACCACCCCAAAAGAACTTGATGAAAGATTAGAAGCAAAAAATCTTTTAGGTATATATTCAAGCTTAACAAATTCTACTTTAGAAAAAAGTGTAGAAAATTTTGCAGGTAAAAATTTCTCAGAATTTAAACAAAAATTATCTGAAGTTCTCGTTGATAAAATTGAACCTATTTCAACAGAGATCAAAAAATTATTAGATGACAAATCATATTTGGACAATACTCTTCTAGAAGGAGTTGAAAGAGCTAATATAATAGCTTCAAAAAAGATCAAAAGAATTAAAGAAATAGTAGGTTTTTAGATAAAATTTATTAACAAGTTTTAATTTTTTAAATATTCACTATATATAATTCATGTTCGTTCAAACAGAAGTTACACCAAACCCTAATTCACTTAAGTTTCTACCTGGAAAAAAAGTGTCTAATAGTGGACCATATGAAATTACCAACAAAGATGAAACTCAAAATGAACTTGTTAGAAATTTATTATCTATTAACGGAGTAGAAGGAATTTTTTTAGGAGAAGACTTTATTTCCATTAATAAAAAGGAAATAATAAAATGGGATGAAATAAAACATATAGTAATTTCATTTATTAATGATTTTTATTCTGAGGGAAAAGAATTTGTCATAGATGAAAGTTTAGAAGAGCAAAATTCAAATCTAGATGACCTTGAGCAAAAAATAGTCAAAATTTTAGATGAAAAAATAAGACCAGCAGTAGCTAGAGATGGTGGGGATATTAAATTTAAAGAATTTAAAGATGGAGTAGTTAAAGTTCAATTACAAGGAAGTTGCTCTGGATGTCCAAGTTCTACAATGACATTAAAGCAAGGAGTTCAAAACCTTTTATGCCATTATTTACCTGAAGTAAAAGAAGTTGTTGCAATTTAGAAATATGAAAAATAATCAAGATTTGTTTGAAAAAAAAAGTAAAAATAATTTATTAAAAATTTTTTTAAGTAGTTTTTTAACAATTTCTTTTTTCTATATCGCTCCAATATTTATTAATTTTGCTGATAAAAATTTTTATACAAAAGAGGTTGCAAATAATTCTAAGAAGATTTTGGCTTATACACTTAATAAAGAAGATAAAAATAAAAAAGAAAATGAAACTTTAAATGAAGAAGAAGTTCTAGTTGATATCTATAGCTTAAATAATAGCGAGACGGAGGCAGTTTATTTAAGTGCAGCTTCAATTAATAAACTATTTAAAGAAACTGATTACAATCTTAATGATGTTAGACAAAAGAAATTAGTTAAACCAGTTGCATTAACATTGTTGCCTACCGAATTAAAAATGATTGAAAATAGTAAAAAAAGGAAAGAATTTTTTATACAAATTGTTTTGCCTTTAATTATAAAAGAAAACAATATTATTAAAAAAGATAGAAGAACACTTTTTAATATTATTAACAAAAGCAATAACACAACTGCAGAATTAAATTGGCTAGAAAAAAAATACAAACAATACGGTGTAAAATCTCAAGATTTATCGACATTAAAAATAAGAATGGATGAAATACCAGTGTCCCTTGCAATTGCTCAAGCAGCAAAAGAAACAGGCTGGGGAACTTCTAGATTTGCTCAAGAGGGTAATGCTTTATTTGGACAATGGACTTGGTCTGGAGAAGGTCTAAAACCAAAAGAGGCAGAAGATGGAGCAGATCATAAAGTTATGAAATTTAACATTTTACAAGCATCTGTTAGAGCCTACCAAAGAAATTTAAACACTCATCCAACTT
>JAYOZQ010000046.1:0-6012 GCA_038154225.1 Candidatus Pelagibacter sp. | reverse complement strand
TGCAGGCATTGGTATTAATTCATTTTCACCTAAAATTCTTGCAACTCTAGTAGTTGGTTGCGCACCTTGACCTAACCAATATTTAATTCTTTCAGCTTCAAGACCAACTCTCTCTTTTTTATCTTTAGGAAGAAGAGGATTAAAAAATCCAACTTTTTCAATAAATCTTCCATCTCTTGCAAATCGACTATCTGCTACAACAACTTTGTAAACAGGTCTTTTCTTTGTTCCACCTCTTGATAATCTTAGTTTTAACATTCTTTCTCCTTTTATTATTTTAATTGATTAAATAGCTCTGGCGGTATTCCTTTATCAGACATACCTTTCAGATTTCCTTTTGACATCTTTTTCATCATTTCAGACATCATTTTAAATTGCTTTAGCAATTTATTGATAGTGGCTGGATCTGTGCCAGAGCCATTAGCAATTCTTTTTTTTCTAGAACCATCAATAAGTTTTGGGTTCTCTCTTTCTTTTTTAGTCATCGACAAAATAATAGCTTCATTTTTGGTAATAATACTTTCATCAATTCCTGCGGAATCCATTTGTGATTTCATTTTTGAAACACCTGGCATAAAAGACATTATTCCTTCAATACCACCCATTTTTTTCATTTGTCTCAACTGAGTTAAATAATCTTGCATAGAAAATTGTCCCTTTTTTAAATTTTCTTCTGCTTTTTTTATATTCTCTTCACCTAAATCTTGTGCAGCTTTTTCTACAAGAGATACAATATCTCCCATTCCAAGAATTCTGTTTGCTATTCTGTCTGGATGAAACACTTCAAGATTGTCAATTTTTTCACCAATTCCTAAAAATTTAATCGGTACATCAGAAACATACTTCATACTAACGGCTGCACCACCTCTTGCATCACCATCTGCTCTAGTTAAAATTATTCCTGATAGATTAACCGTATTTTTAAACTCTTTTGCCACAGATGCCGCAACTTGTCCTGTTAACGAGTCTGCAACTAAAAATGTCTCCGTAGGATTTATCACACTTTCAATTTGTTTAACTTCACTCATCATTTGTAAATCGATTTGAGTTCTTCCAGCAGTATCAAATAATATAATTTCTGCTCCATTTAGATTAGCTGCACTAATAGCTCTTTGACAAATATCAGTTGGTTGTTGGCCTTCAATAATGGGTAGTGTTAAGATATTATTTTGCTCTCCAAGAGATCTAAGTTGCTCTTGAGCTGCTGGTCTATAAATATCAAGACTAACCATCATCACTTTTTTTTTCTTATTGGTCTCTAAATATTTAGCTAATTTTGCAGTAGTAGTTGTTTTTCCTGAACCTTGTAATCCAACCAACATCATTGGAACTGGCGGTACAGCATTAAGGTTTATTTCATTATTTGATCCACCTAATAAATTAACTAATTCATCATAGACAATTTTTACAACCATGTCCCCAGGAGAGGTTGATCTGATAATTTCTTGACCTAAAACTTTGGGTTTTACATTTTCAATAAAATCTTTAGCTACATCTAAGGTAACATCTGCCTCTAAAAGAGCCTGTCTAATACCTCTTAATCCTTCATCAACTTGAGCTTCATCAAGTGAAGGAGCTTTTTTTAAAGAAGAAAAGATTTCTTCGAATTTACTTGTTAAATTTTCAAACATATTTATTACGCACAGCAGTAATCGCACTAGTGGGCGAAGCCTCGCTGACTAGTGTCGATCTCTTTGTTTCCAAAGACACCGCAAAGTTAATGTTTTTGCGGAAACGGCAACAACCTATAATAGAGGTTCAAAAAGTCAATAAATAAGTTAAATATCTATATATGGATATTAAAGCTTTTAAAATGGATGGTTTAGGCAATGATTTTGTAATTATTGATCAACGATATCAAAATTATAATCTAACCAAAGATCAGATTATAAAAATATGTGATCGAAAATTTATTGGATGTGATCAATTAATATTTATTAAAAAAAGTGATGAGAAAGATGCTGGATTAGAATTCTATAATTCAGATGGAAGTGTTTCTGGTGCATGTGGAAATGGCACTAGATGTGTAGCTGATCTTTTATCAAAAGAAAAAAATGATAAAGAAATTATACTTTGGACCTCTTCAGGGGCACTAAAATCTCAAATTTTAGGTGATAATTTAGTAGAAACTGAAATTGGAGTTCCAAAAACTAACTGGAATGAAATTCCATTAAATCAAAATTTAGATACCAAAAACTTAAATATCAAAATTATTAACAAAAATAATATTGAGCATTTAGGTGGTACATCTGTCAATGTAGGAAATCCACATGTTGTTTTTTTTGTAGATAATATTGAAGACTATGATTTAAAAAAAATTGGACCAGAGATAGAAAATCATAAATATTTTCCAGAGAAATGTAATGTTACCCTTGCAAAAGTTATTAATAAAAAACTAATTAAAGTTAAAGTTTGGGAACGAGGAGCTGGTCTTACAAAAGCATGTGGAACTGCTGCATGTGCTACTGCTGTAGCGGCAAATATTAATGAACTAACTGATAAGACAACTGATATTGAGTTCGCACTTGGTAGATTATCAATATCAATTGATGAGAATAATAGTATTCATATGAAAGGACCTGTCTCAGATATTAAGAATATTGAGATTAATATTTAATGGGAATTTTTGATAAGTTTAAATCTGGTTTTAAGAAAAGTGCATCTGCTTTTACATCTGGTTTAAGAGACATAGTTGTAAAAAAAGAAATAGATGACAAAACATTAGATAGAATTGAAGAGTATTTAATTCAGTCTGATGTTGGGGTTGTTGCTGCTTCAGAAATAAAGGAAATAATCTCAGATAGTAAAATTGATCCAAAAAAAGACATTGCTGAGGAAATAAGCACTATCTTAAAAGAGTATATTATTTCTTTAATGAAACCTCTTGAAAATAATTCTTTTTTTCAAAAAAAAGAAAAAATTAACGCAACATTAGTATCCGGTGTTAATGGGGTTGGGAAAACAACAACCATTGGAAAAATTAGTAAAATTTTAAAGGCTAATGGAAATAAAGTTATGCTTGCTGCATCAGATACTTTTAGAGCTGCAGCTATTGAGCAATTAGAAAACTGGGCAAATAAAGTAGAGGTAGATATAACCAAATCTTCACAAGGTGCAGATCCAGCCTCCGTTGCATACAAAGCAATCGAAGAAGCAATTGCAAATAACTTCAATCAAGTTTTAATTGATACTGCTGGAAGATTACAAAATAAAAAAAATTTGATGGAGGAGTATAAAAAAATTGCAAATGTAACAAAAAAAATAGACCCTGAGGCTCCTCATGATGTGATTTTAATTTTAGATGCTACTTCAGGTCAAAATGTAATTAATCAAGTTGAAGAATTTAATAAAATTATTCCAATAACAGGTTTAATAATGACAAAGTTAGATGGTACAGCAAAGGGAGGGATTCTTTTGGCTGTTGCAAAAAAATATAAGCTTCCAATTATTGCTCTAGGCTTAGGAGAAAAAGAGGATGATCTTCAAATTTTTGAAGCAGAAAAATTTGCTGATGCTTTTACGCAAATTAATTGATTAAAGTGCTTGATATTAAAGGTTTGTAGAAGCTGCACTTATAATTTTCCTTAAAATTATCATGTCCACAATTTTTAGCTATAGATGAAATAATAAAGTCAAATTTTCCATTATTTGGATAAAGTTCTAATTTTTTTTCACTAATATCAAATTTAAAATTGGCATTTAAACTTTTAACAGCACTTATCATTACTAATGTTTTGTTATCTTTTAAAAGATAATAAGCAAAATCATCTGGAAAAACTGGAAAGTCATATTCTTCAAGAAAATATTTTGCTCTTTTAGGAAACCACTCATAAGAAATCAATGGATATGAAATTTTTTTTTCATAATCATATAGATAAAGATCTTTAGGGAAGTCATTTATGTAATTACTATTTTCCCCTCTTGCTAATATTGCCTTCTCCCTAGTTTTAAAATATAGAGCAAAATTTTCATTATGTGAGTTCATCTGATCTATATGAAATAAATCACCAATCAGAGATTTATTTTCTTCTGCTAAACCAAAATTTTTAAAAGATAGAAAAATAATAAATATTAATAATGTTTTTCTCACTTAATAAACTTAAAAAAAGAATTTGTACTATGTTTGTTTAGAATGTGGCTTAATTTAAACTTTTTATAAAAGCTTTTAACGCAAACAAAAGATTTTCATCATATTCCATCATGTGATCGTCAAATTTTGTAAAATGAGAATATTTTGGCTGATTGGCAATTTCATAAATTTTTTTACCCATCCAAAAAGGAACTATTTGATCAACTTCACCATGCATAATTAGAACTGGTATATTTATATTTTTGATTTTGTTTTGATTGTCATACTTATCTTTTAATAAAAGAGACACTGGAATATATGGATAAAAATTCTTTGCAGCTTCGACCATCGATGTAAAAGGTGTCTCTAGTATTAAACCAGCATAATCCTTATTTTGAGCTATCTCAGTTGCAACTCCAGTTCCAAGTGACTCACCATAGAGTATTATGTCTTTTTCTGTTAAACCTAATTTTTTAAGCCATAAAATTGTGCTATTTGCATCTATATAAAGTCCTTCTTCAGAAGGCTTTCCTTTGTTTCCACTAAAACCTCGCCAAGCTATTATTAAAAAATTAACATCCATATCTTTAAAGTGGTTCAATTTATGAATTCTATTTTCAAGTGTCCCAGCATTACCGTGAAAATAAACAATTGTTTTGAATTTTTTGAGATCTTTTTTATGAAACCAACCTAATAGATTTATGTTATCTGAGGTTATAATCTTAACTTTTTCTACTTCAACTTCCATTCTGTCTCCAGAATAGTTATTTTCTAAAGGATGATACATTAAACTTCTTTGAAAAATAAAAAGTAAAATTAAGACCGAAACATAAATAGCAATTATTCCAATAATAAATTCCAAATATAAATTCCTACGTTTTAGTTTCATAATTTTTTTTAGCTAAATAAACACCAAAGAATACTAAAACAGTACCTAAATAATGAAAGGTCTCAAGCTTTTCATCAAAAAATATAAATCCATAGATGGCAGCATAAATTGTAAAAACATAAAGTGTAAAACCAGTTAGAGAAGCTCCCAAACTTTTTTGAGCCTGAGTATAAAGAGTAAATGCAATTATCCCTGGAGATATTGCAGCAAATAAAACCCATAAAAAAAATTGTGAATTAAATACAGTTCTTTGAACAACTACTTCTTCGATTATATAAAACGGTAATAAGCTTATTGCTCCAAAAAATGCAACTAGAGTAAATCTTTGAAAAATAGGCAATTGAGACTTCCAATAAAAAAGATAAATAGAATAAAGAGCCCAACCAATTGCTGCTGCTAACATCCACAAGTCACCTATTGTAAAATTTAGATTTAATAAAAGATTTAAATCACCTTTAATGATAATTGCAAAAACTCCAATTAAGCAAGAAACTAGGCCAATAATTTTGGTAAGGTTAATTTTTTCATTAAAAAATATTGCTGAAATCATAATTATAAAAATGGGTGATGAGGTATAGATAATACCCATATTAGTAACTGTTGTTGTTTCTCCTGCTAAAAAAGGAAATGCTCCACAAACACCACACCCCATTGCACCTAGAAAGAAAAGTTTCTTAAATTCTTTTTTTATTATTTTTGAATTATTAATTAATAATGAATAAGTAAAAGGTAAAAGCAATAGAACAACTACAGTCCATCTCCAGAATGCTAGTGAAATTGGAGGCACATATTCAACACCACCTCTTGCAACTATTAAATTAGATGCCATAAAAATAGGCTGAATAAATAAAAGTGAAAAAGCTAAAAAATTATTTTTTTTGTTAGACAATTTTTACTATTTTAAACTATTTTCTATCAAAGAAAGCTTCATAAACCATCATGAAGATTGCAATAGCCATTAAAATATATACTGGCAATACATCAAAAAAACCTATCATTGTAGATCGAGTTAGCGTTGTTGCTAACCCAATTAAGAATGATGCTGCAAGTATTG
>JAYOZQ010000045.1:4836-6014 GCA_038154225.1 Candidatus Pelagibacter sp. | reverse complement strand
AAAAACTTTAAAGATGTAGTTGATGCATACAAAAAAGATCCAAGCTCAATTAAAATGGCTGGTGGATCAGTAAGAGGAAGTATGGACCATTTAATTGGTGCTTTAGCATTCCAAGCTGCAGGTGCAGATCCGAATGCTGTTGCATACATTCCTTATGATGCTGGTGGAAAAGCTTTAGCTGGACTTTTATCTGGAGAAACTCAAATTATTTCAACTGGTTTAGGTGAATTGATGGGTGCAAGAGACCAAGTAACAATTATTGGTATTACTGCTCCTTCAAGAGTTTCTGATGCACCAGATGCACCAACTCTTAAAGAACAAGGGTATGATGTACAATTCGTTAATTGGAGAGGTTTCTTTGGCCCTCCAGGCATGAGTGATTCTGAAAGATCAGCTCTTGCTAAAAAGCTTGGCGATGTACAAAAAACTCCAGAGTGGGAAGCGGTAAGAGCAAGAAACGCTTGGGTTAATATTTATAACCCAGAAGGTAAGTTTGTTTCTTTCTTAGAAAAACAAACTGAAGAAATGACAGCTCTTATGAAAAAACTAGGAGTTATCTAACCTTGGGTTAGAAATTAAAATTAGAGCAGTGAATATAAATACTACAAAAATTATATCACTGCTCTTTTTTATTTTTTCAGCATTTTATTTATATTTAGCTTATCAAATTCAAGTTTTCACATTCGATGAAAATGCTCCATTTAATGCTAGAACATTTCCAATTTATTTGGGTTATGCAGGATTATTTTTTTCAGGATTAAAACTTATTTTACCAGACCCAAATACAATCAAAGTAGAACATAAAAATTTAGAGTACAAAAAAACTGGTATACTTATACTCATTGCAATTATTTACGGAGCTACAATTTTAAAAGTTGGTTATTTTTTAAGCACATCTTTATTTTTATTTGCTTCATATTATTTTTTAGGAGAACGAAGGTGGATTTTAATGTTTTTATTATCCTTTCCATTTGTTGCTGCCTTTATGTATTTGCTTCATGGTATTCTTGATATTTATTTAAGAGATCCATTTTTACAATTAATTGGAGTTATGGGATGATTGAAGGAATACTAATTGGATTAACAACAGCACTTACACTCCAAAATATACTAATGGTTATGGTTGGTTGTTTTTTTGGAACAATCATTGGAATGCTTCCTGGTCTTGGTCCAATGAC
>JAYOZQ010000045.1:0-4736 GCA_038154225.1 Candidatus Pelagibacter sp. | reverse complement strand
TTAGGCTTAACAGCTATTGCTGCTTTTTCTTCTAAAGGTCAATTTTTAAAAGCAATGATGATGGTAGTACTTGGATTAATGTTAGCATCTGTTGGTCAAGACAGTTTATCAGATATTACAAGATTTACATTTAACAATATGAACTTAACTGATGGTATTAGTTTTGTTCTTGTGGTGATGGCTACATTTGCAATGAGTGAAGCCTTAACAATTATACTAAAAAGAAATGATCCAACTAGTGCTGCTAAACAAGTTTCTTTAACCGAACTTGGTTCTATTAAAATTAATAAAGAAGAACGAGCAAAAATGTATAAAACTATTCCAAGATCATCGGTTATTGGTTTTTTAATTGGTGTCTTACCAGGTGCTGGGGCAACTATTGCTTCTTTTTTAGCTTATGGAATGGAACGAAATGTAGTTAGTGATGAAGAAAAAGAAAAATTTGGTAAAGGAAGTGTGAATGGTTTATCTGCACCTGAAACTGCAAATAATGCAGCTTGTTCAGGTTCATTTGTCCCAATGCTTACTTTAGGAATTCCTGGAAGTGGAACAACTGCAGTAATGTTAGGAGCACTTTTAGGTTTTGGGGTTCAACCAGGCCCCAGACTTTATATGACTAATCCAGAAATATTCTGGTCAATAATAATGTCTATGTATATTGGAATGGTTATTCTTCTTATATTAAACTTACCGCTTATTCCTTATATAGCTAGAATTCTTGCGGTTCCTAAAAATTATTTAATTCCTTTAATTTTATTTTTTTCTGTTACAGGAATTTATGTAATGTCATTTAATAATTTTGATATTTATTTAATGATTGGAATAGCTGTAGTTGCAACTTATTTAAGGCTATATGACTTTCCAATGCCACCTCTAATACTTGCTTTTGTACTTGGTGGATTAATGGAGGAAAATTTAAGGAGATCTTTGTTGTTAAGTAATGGTTCTTGGGAATTCTTATGGGATAGAACTTTAACTGCATGTATCTTGGCTACTACAATTTTGATTGTAATTTGGCATATTTACAAAACATTTTCTAAAAAAAATTAAGACTTTATATCTATTCTCTTTCTAATTATTTCTTTATCTAATTTCATTTCTCTATAAGAGATTATAAATATTCCAATAAATATTACACTTGCACCAATCCAAGTAAATAAATCAGGCGTTTCACTAAATATGAAATAACCAACTATAGAGGCAAAAACTAAATTTAAAAAAGAGTAGGGTTGTGTCATACTGACATCTACTAATTTATAAGCATGATTAAGAGCTAAATGTAAAACAGTTCCACTTAAGGCTGATAAGATTAAATAAATTATTGTTTTTGTACTTGGTGTTTCCCAAAAAAATAAAGCAACAATAAAACAGAAGATAGTCATATATAGAGACTGATATGATAAAATTGTGATTGCACTATCATCTTTAGAAATTTTCTTTGTAATAATGATTACAATTGACCAAAGCAAAGATGAAAACAAAGCCATATAAACACCAATGGATATTTCAATTAAACCAGGTCTTAGAATTATTAACATTCCACTAAAGCCAAGAACTAGCGCTAAAGTTCTATAAATATAAATTTTTTCTCCTAAAAAAAATACTGCAAGAATAGTAACGATCAAAGGCACCACAAAAGATATCGCTATTACCTTTTCAATAGGCAGCATAACTAAAGTTGAAAAATATAAGAGCATTGCTGGTAAATTCAGCATTGATCGGAAAAAATGTTTTTTAATGTGAGTTGTTTTAAAAACTACAAGCTTAGTTTTAATTATATAAGGTAAAATTATTAATAGCCCAAAAAAAAATCTTAAAAACCCAGCGGTATAAACATTTACGTCTTCTTGAGCTAATTTTAAAAATGAAAGCATCAATGTTCCAAAAAACATTGCAACAATTATTAAAGATATAGCTAATTTGTTATTAGACACTAATCAATTACTATAATTATATCTAAAATATTAACAATCTTAGTTTTGGAATATAAATTATTCTTTTGATGATTGATTTAAGACAAAGATGCCAGAACAGGTAATGATTATAGCACCAAAAATTGTAAACATATCAGGTATATCATTATAAAATATGTATCCAAAAATTATTGCCCAAAAAATTAATGTGTAATGAAATGGCTGTATAATACTTGCCCTTGCTTTACTTAAGGCAATGATTTGAAGATAAAGACCTAATGAAAAAAATATACCAATACCTACAAACATTACGTATGAATATCCATTTATTGGAGTCCAAAACTTAAAAGCCAATAAAGACATAATTATTAAACCGATGATTGATGTATAAAATAAAGATGTTTCGTTAGAATCATTTTTGGAAACTTTTTTAGTAATAATTTGATAAAGTCCAAGCACAAATGCAGCAATTAAAGGCAACAAAGCTTTTGGATCAAAAATTGATGAAGTGGGTCTTAGAATAATTAAAACTCCAACAAAGCCAATAAAAATTGCAATCCAAGTTTTAGCAGATACTTTTTCTTTTAAGATAATTGCAGATAGTGCCACCACTATTACTGGTGCAAGTGAACCAATACTATGAGCATTAGCTAGAGATAAATATTTAAATGACAAAACAAAACAACCAGACTCTATCACTGATAGTAAGCTTCTAAATATCTGTAATTTGATATCTTTTGACTTATAAAAAAATTGATTATTTTTTCTTTTAGACTCAAATAAAGCTAAAAATAAAACAAAAAAATATTTAACTAAAAGTAACTGAAAAATAGAATGATGAATTATTAAAGTTTTTTGAATTGTATCTAAAATAGAAAAAGACAAGTAAGCAAAAATTCCAAAAAGCATTCCAATAGACTCTTTGGATTTAAAAAGATGCATAAATTAGCTTAAGATCTTTTTGTATTGTTCAATGATATTTGGCCAATAAAACTTAGTGACAAATTCTTTTGCATTTTTTCCGTATTCTAAATATTTTTTATTTTCAAACATAGAATTGATGGATGAATAAATATCATCTAAATTATTTCCATCACAAATTAATCCTGTCTTTCCATGATCAATAGCATCAGAGGCGCCACCATCTTTGCCACCAATGGATGGAACACTTAATTGAGCAGCTTCTGTATAAGCTATTCCAAAACCTTCAACAGAAGATTTATAAATTATAGATGGCATTACAAAAATGTTAGATTTAGCCACTAAAGCATTTTTTAAATCTTCACTTATATCTTTAAAAAACATTACCTGACCCTCCAAATCTAATTCTTTTACAAGATCTTTAATATTTTCTTCTTCATCACCATAACCGATACAAATGTAGATAATATCTGGATAAATTTGTTTTAGATTTCTTAGAGCCATTATTACTTTTTGATGATTTTTTCGTTTATCAAATCTTGAAACTGTAATTAATCTTGGTGTTTTAACTGCGAGTAAACTTTCAACTTTCTCTAATGATTTTTGATCAAGATCTTTAATTGGATCGATGCCCGGATTGATAACAATAATATTTTCTTCTTTAACTCCAATTTCAATTGCTAAATTTTTTGTATATTTTGAATTAGCAATTACTTTTTCAACATTATTTAAAACTTTTAATAAACGTTTGTTAATCCCTGATCCTTTGGCATGGTTAATTTCTTTACCGTGAATTAAGCAATATTTTTTTTTATTCGTCTTTAAATGTTCTAAGCTTTTCCAATGATCAGCTATAATACCATTTACTTTGCCATTTTTTATAAATTCATCAATCAGATAGGCTTTTCGATATTTTCTAAGTAATTTAGGTCCCCCAACTCTTTCAATAGAAAATGTTGCTTGTTCATCAAATTCTTTATGGTTTTCAATATAATCTGCAAAAACTTTAATCATAAAGTTTTTCGAAAGTTCTCTTGCAAGTCCCCACATTAAGCTTTGCATACCACCAAGCTCAGGTGGAAAAGATCTAGTAACGATTAAATACATTAATCATATTTCCATTTAATACTGCATCCAGCACTAGGGATTTGGTTCTGTGGTCCATTACCAGTTTCAGCAATTTGTTTCATAGATTTTAATAAATCACTTTCACCATCTTTTACTGGTACAAAATTTTTAAGTTCTCTTAGTCTTCCTCTGTATTGTAGTTCTAGGTTTTTATTATAACCAAAGAAATCTGGTGTGCAGACAGCATCATAAGACTTTGCAACTTCTTGTGTATCATCATGCAAATAGGGAAAATTAAAATTATTATCTTTAGAAAATTTAATCATATTTTCAAATGAGTCGTCTGGATAATTTACAAAATCATTTGAACATATCGCAACTGTGTTAATTCCAATTTGTTTTAATTCATTACAATCTTGAACTAGCTCTTTTGTAATAGCTTTGACATAGGGACAATGATTACAAATAAACATTATTAAAGTTCCATTTTCTCCCTTGATATCATTTAATGAAATAACTTTGTTTTCTGTAGATTTTAATTCAAAGGGTAAAGCTTTTTTACCAAAATCACATATTGGAGTTTGAACTGGCATACTATAAGAATATATAAATTATGTTTTACGATTTAAAAGATAAAAAACCTCAAAACTCAGGCGAAAATTGGGTAGCACCTAATGCAACAATCATTGGTGATGTGACTTTAGAGAAAAACTCTAGCATCTGGTTTAATGCGGTATTACGTGGTGATATTGAAAATATTCACATAGGTGAGGGGTCTAATATTCAAGATGGAAGTGTTTTACACACTGATCCTGGTTGCCCTTTAAAAGTTGG
>JAYOZQ010000044.1:0-6193 GCA_038154225.1 Candidatus Pelagibacter sp. | reverse complement strand
AATACAATTGAAGTTTCAGTAAAAGACTTAATTAATATGTATAATTTAAATGTAATGGTTAAATAAATGGAAAATCTTAATTTAGTATTACCTGAAATATTTATCTCATTATCAATTATGTTTCTATTGGTTTTGGGAGTGTTTAAAAAAGATAGCTCAAAAATAACTTTTAATATTTCATTATTAGTTCTTTTAATTGCATCAATAATTACTCTTAATGAAACCTTTAGTATTAATCGTGTAACTTTGTTTAATAACAGTGTTGTTATTGACCCTATGTCATCATTAATGAAAATTATAACATTAATCGGTGCTTTTTTAGTTTTAGTTATCTCATCAGCTTATCTTAAATCATTTAAAATTTTTAAAATTGAATATCCAGTTTTAATATTAAGCTCTGTCCTAGGTATGATGGTAATGATTAGCTCAAATGATTTAATGGTATTTTATATGGGTCTAGAATTACAATCTTTAGCACTATATGTATTAGCTACTTTTAACAGAGATCAATTAAAATCATCTGAAGCAGGTTTAAAGTATTTTGTATTAAGCGCTTTATCATCAGGATTATTGTTATACGGTTGTTCATTAATTTATGGTTTTTCAGGTTCAACAAATTTTAATATCATTTCTAGTCAGCTAAATTCTAATGAATATGTTTTAACTTTTGGAATTGTATTTATTCTTGTAGGTTTAGCATTTAAAATTTCAGCGGTTCCATTCCATATGTGGGCGCCAGATGTTTATGAAGGGTCACCAACTTCAGTTACTTTATTTTTTACGATGGTACCTAAAATTGCAGCGTTAACGGTCTTTATAAGATTTTTATATGTTCCTTTTTTAAATCTAATTGACCAATGGCAAATGATTATAATTTTCTTATCAATAGCTTCTATGCTTTTTGGTGCCATAGCAGCGATAGGTCAAACTAATATCAAAAGACTTGTAGCTTACAGTTCAATTGGACATATAGGATATACTTTAGCAGGTTTAGCAACGGGTTCTAATGAGGGAATTCAAAGTTCTATAATTTACATATCAATTTATGTGATCATGAACTTAGCTTTATTTTCTTGTTTGCTAATGCTGAAAAGGAATGATCAATATTATGAAGATATAGACGATCTGTCTGGTTTATCTAAAAACCACCCTTTATTATCTTTGTCTCTGCTAGTTATATTGTTTTCTTTAGCAGGAATTCCTCCATTAGCTGGTTTTTTTGCAAAATTTTATATTTTTAAAGCAGTTATAGAACAGTCAATGTATTTCTTGGCAATTGTAGGTTTGTTATCAACTGTTATTGCTGCATTTTATTATTTAAGAATTATAAAAATAATATACTTCGATAAAGAAAAAGAAAAATATGATGAAGACCATAGTCTTTGGTTAAAATTTTCTCTTACATTTTCTACAATATTAATTCTTTTATACTTCATTTTCCCAAGTCAACTGATTGATGTCGTATCAAGAATTAATATTATTTGATGAGACTCAAGAAATTTAAATTTAAAAAAGTTAATAGTACAAATAATACAGCAATTAGAATTATCAAAAACTCTAATTTTAAATTTGGTATGGTCACTGCTGACACACAATTAAGTGGTAAAGGTCAATATGGTAAAAAATGGATTTCTAATAAAGGAAACTTATTCGTAAGTTTTTTTCATGAGATTAAAAATATCAACATATCTCTCTCCACTCTAACAAAAATAAACTGCTTGTTAGTTAAAAAAACTATAGAAAAATATTATAAAAAAAAGATAGTATTTAAAAAACCAAACGACTTATTAATTAATAAAAAAAAAATTAGTGGAATTTTACAAGAAATAATTTCTGTTTCAGGAAATAAATTTTTAATAGTTGGAATAGGTGTTAATCTAATCAAAAGTCCTAAAATCAAGAATTATCCAACAACAAATTTGTCTGAATTGATTAATAAACCTATAAATAAGATTAATTTTGAAAATGAATTGAAAGTAATTTTTGTAAAAAATTTATCAAGAATGTATAAAATTAATAATAAAGTTAATAAAAAATAAATGCATATACTAGGTGATATTGGAAACACAGATACTAAACTTTGTTTAGTTTCTACAAAACATAAAATTATTAAAAAAATAACATTTCCATCTAAAAATTTAAATCAAAAAAAATTAAGTAAATATTTTAGTTTACTTAAACCTAATTACCAAAAAATTAATAAAATTTTATTTTGTAGTGTTGTGCCAAAATCTTTTAATTTAATTAAGAAATTTCTTTCTAAAAAAACTAAAATTAATTGTTACGAAGTAAAAAATTTAAATTTAAAATCTTTAATTAAAATAAAAGTTAATTATAAACAAGTTGGTTCTGACAGAATAACCAATGCAATAAGTCTAATTAATAATAAGAATAATTTTATTATTCTTGATTTTGGAACAGCAACAACATTTGATGTATTGATCAAAGACACCTACTCTGGAGGAATTATTGCTCCTGGTATTAGACTGTCTTTAGATACTTTATCTAATAAAGCGACACTAATTCCTAAAATTAATCTTAAAATGATTAAAAATGTCATAGGGAATGACACTGTATCAGCAGTTAGATCTGGTTTTTTTTGGGGTTATGCAGGTTTAATTGACAATATTATTAAATTAATTAAGAAAGAAACTAGAAAGTCTTTTAAAGTAATAATAACTGGAGGATTTTCTAATTTATTTAAAAAATCAATAAATACGAAAGTTTATCACAATAAAGACATTACAATTAACGGTCTAATCAAAATTTCAAAATTAATTAAATAACATGAAAGATGAATTATTATTTTGTCCACTAGGTGGATCTGGCGAAATAGGTATGAACATGAATTTGTTTGCTTATGGTAAGCCAGGTGAACACAAATGGATAATGGTTGATATAGGTGTTACCTTTGCTGATGATACACTGCCAGGTATTGATTTAATCTATCCTGATCCAGGATTTATAGTTGATAAGAAAGAAGATCTTTTAGGAGTTGTTTTAACTCATGCTCATGAAGATCATATTGGTGCAATAGCACATCTGTGGCCACAACTTGAGTGCAATATATATGCTACTCCATTCACAGCTGTTCTTATTAAAGAAAAATTTAAAGAGAAACACATTGATATAACTAAGCATCTTAAAATAGTACAATTAAATGGAACGATTGATTTAGATCCTTTTAAAATTGAATACATTACATTAACTCACTCAATTCTAGAACCAAATGGCTTAAGAATAGAAACACCAGCAGGGGTAATTTTACATACAGGAGATTGGAAGATTGATCCCGAACCTCTAATCGGAGGAAATATTAATTCCAATAGATTAAAGGAAATAGGCAATGAAGGTGTTCTAGCAATGATATGCGACTCAACAAATGTTTTTAGCGTGGGTAAAGCTGGCTCAGAATTAGATGTTAGAAAGAGCATGCTAAATATTATGAGTGGTCTAAAAAAAAGAATTATTATTGCTTCTTTTGCATCAAATGTTGCTAGACTAGAAACTGCTTTTTATTGTGCAGAAAAAACTGGAAGACAAATATCTTTAGTTGGAAGGTCAATGCACAGAATATTTAAGGCAGCTCGACAATGTGGTTATTTAAAAGATGTTATTGAACCAATTGATCCACGTGAGGCAAAAAATATTTCAAGAGAAAAAATAGTTTACCTTTGTACAGGTAGCCAAGGTGAACCAATGGCTGCATTAATGAGAATTGCAAAATACACACACCCAGACGTATTTATTGAAAAAGATGATACCGTCATATTTTCATCTAAAATTATTCCTGGTAATGAAAAAAAATTATATAATTTACAAAATCAATTAGTTAAAGATGGGATTGAAGTAATATCTGAAGAAAATGAATTTGTTCATGTGTCAGGACATCCAAATAGAGATGATTTAAGAGAAATGTATGATTGGGTAAAACCAAAATGTGTTATACCTGTTCATGGTGAATACAGACATATGATTGAGCATATCAAATTTGCAAAAGAAATGAATGTTCCAAACCCTGTACAAGTAGAAAATGGTGATATTGTTAAGTTATATCCAGGAAATCCTGAAGTTTACGACAAAGCACCTAGTGGTAGACTTTATGTAGATGGAAATATTAGTGTAGTGGAAGATGCACAATCTATTAAAGATAGAAAGAATTTAAGCGCAAATGGATATATTGAGGCCACTGTATTAATTACACCAAAAGGTAATATTCATAAAAGACCAGTTTTAACTTTTAGGGGTATTCCAGTTGATGATACTGAAGAATTTGTATACGGTTTAGAAGACGCGATCGAAGAAATTACTAGAACCTTTAAACTAGGAAGTAAACAACAAGAACATAATCTAATTGATGCACTCAAGATTGCTTGTAGAAAATTTTCAAAAGAAAAAACTGGAAAAAAACCTTTTACAAATATTAATTTGATAAGAATTTAATGAGCGTTACCGGTTTAGCTATAATTTATATAATCATATGGTGGATTGTTTTTTTTGCTATTCTTCCAATTGATGTAAATAGATTAAAAACAGTTAAAATAGAAGGTGAAGATCCTGGATCACCAGAAAATCCTAAAATACTTAAAAAATTCATATATTGTACCGGAATTACAACAGTTATTTTTATTATAATTTATCTATTAATTAAATTTGAATATTTAAATTTAAGAAATATTATTAATTGAGATGCTTTTATCAAAATCTTTTATTCCAATTTTAAAAAATAACCCCTCAGAGGCTAAAATAAAATCTCATCAGTTAATGCTGAGAGTAGGAATGATAAAACAAGCATCTGCTGGTATTTACTCATGGCTTCCACTTGGTTTTAAAGTGATGAAAAAAATAGAAGCTATTGTTAGACAAGAACAAGATAAAATTGGTGCACAAGAAATTTTAATGCCAACAATTCAATCAAGTGAAATTTGGAAAGAAAGTGGTAGATATGATGATTATGGAGAAGAAATGCTCCGAATTAAAGATCGTCAGAATAGAGAAATGCTTTATGGGCCTACTAACGAAGAACAGGTAACTGAAATTTTTAGATCTTCATTTAAATCTTATAAATCATTACCTCAACTTCTTTATCATATTCAATGGAAATTTAGAGATGAGATTAGACCTCGATTTGGAATAATGAGAGGTAGAGAATTTTATATGAAAGATGCATATTCATTCGATGTTACAGATGAAGATGCATTTTACTCTTATAACAAATTTTTCTTATCTTACTTAAGAACTTTCAAAAGATTATCTTTAACAGCTATTCCAATGGCTGCTGACACAGGTCCCATAGGTGGAAATTTATCCCATGAGTTCATAATTTTAGCAGATACAGGTGAAAGTAAAATTTTTACAGATAAACGTATTTTTGACTTAAATAGCGAAGGTACTAATTTAGAAAAATCTTCATTAGAACAAATGCGTAAAAAATATGAACAGTTTTATTCAGTGACTGATGAAAAATTTAATAAAGATGAATTTGAAAAAATGGTTTTAGAAGAAAATAGATTAATTACAAAAGGTATTGAAGTAGGACACATTTTTTATTTTGGTGATAAATATTCAAAAGCTATGGACGCTGCAGTTGATCTACCAGGTGGTAAAAAAGATTTTGTTAAAATGGGGTCTTATGGAATTGGTGTATCAAGATTAGTAGGGGCTATTATTGAAGCTAAATATGATGAAAAAAATGAAATCATGAAATGGCCATTGTCTGTTGCTCCATATGATATTGCACTTATTCCAATGATAAACAAAAATGATACTTCAGCTCTTGAAAAGGCCAACAATATCAACTCTGAACTAATTAAAAATAATATTGAAGCTATTATTGATGATACAGATGAAAATTATTCATCAAAAATTAAAAAGATGAATTTAATTGGAGCTCCGTATCAAATTGTTATTGGAAAGAAATCTGAGGGTGATCTCTTAGAATTTAAAGAAACTGGTGGTGAAACTCAGAATTTAAGCTTAGATAAAATAATAGAAATTATAACAAAACAAAAAGTTTCAAATTGATTTCTACGTTAGAAAAAGAAATTACTTTCAGATTTTTAAAGGCTAGAAAAAAAGATGGCTTTTTAAACGTTATATCTATTTTTTCTTTTATAGGCATTAGCCTTGGTGTTGCAGTTCTAATAATTGTCATGTCTGTTATGAATGGATTTAGGACAGAGTTAATAAATAA
>JAYOZQ010000043.1:0-6406 GCA_038154225.1 Candidatus Pelagibacter sp. | reverse complement strand
CCTTTTTGAAATGCAGTTGATCCCATGCTAGCTGCTGACAACATATTTTGACGAGCTTCAATGTTTGATCCATTGTTAACTGCTTCTAGCAACCAATCGTTAATTATTTTCATACCCTCAAGTGCAATTCCATCAGCCATTGGATGATAGCCTGGTGCACAATAAGCTTCTAAATTATGTGCTAAAGCATCCATACCAGTTGCTGCTGTAATTTTTGATGGAAGTCCAACTGTTAAAACTGGGTCCAATATGACTATTGATGGTAAAAATTTAGGATGAAAAATTATATTTTTTACACCTGTTTCCTCGTTTAAAATTACAGATGCACGCCCTGTTTCTGATCCAGTTCCTGCAGTAGTTGGAACAGCTATAATGGGTGCTATTTTCTCTGATTTAGCTTTAGTCCAATTATCTCCAACATCCTCAAAATCCCATATAGGCAATGTTTGACCTGACATAAATGCAATTGCTTTACCAACATCAAGGCCACTTCCACCTCCAAAAGCTATTACTCCATCACAACCATTTTTATTAAAATAATCAACACCCTCATTTACATTAGTGCCCGTTGGATTGCCCACTACATTTGAATATAATTCAACTAAAATTCCATTATTTTTAAGATTATCTAATACATCAGTAACAATTTTAGATTTAGCAAGACCACTATCAGTAACTAATAAAGGTTTGTAGATCTTTAAATTGTTACAAGCAATCGATAAATCTTTAATTCTGTCTTTTCCAACCCACATAGTTGTTGGGTAATTCCAATTTGAATTCATTTACCAATTAATTTCTAATTTTTTATTTTCACAAATAGTATTTAACATATTAAATAATAAAGGAAAATTTTTACTACTTAGATCTTCTAATATTTTTGGTCCAATCTCTAAAGCAAGTTGAGCTCCTTCTACTGTAACATCTTTCATAAATTGTTCTTTAGCTTCTTTATATAAAAATCCTTGACCCAAATATTTTCCCATCAAACTATTTCTTCCGCCAATAGCACTAACGTACAAATCACCAAGACCTGCTAAACCATAAACTGTTTCTGACTTACCTCCGTAGTGCAAAATAAATTCAACCATTTCTGAAATTGATCTATGAATTAATGAGGCTGCAGTATTTAAAAAATATTTGGATTGAATCTCTTTTGAAGCTTTGGAGTTACTTAATCCTTCAGATGCACCAATTAACATTGAATATATGTTTTTAATCGCTCCAGATAACTCTACTCCAGGTACATCTTCTGATATTTCCATGGAATAATAATCTGTTGAAATCATATTTTTTAATGACTGACACTGTTTTAAATCTTTGTTAGCAATAACTGTTCCTGTTCTCATTTTATTTGCTAAACCAGCTGCTAAACAAGGGCCTTTAACTGCTGAAATATTAATTTCTGAGTGACCATTTTTTTCTAAAATATTTTTAATTTTATCGGATAGTGTCGTAAGTTTATTGTCAACAATAGATAAACCTTTTGTTAATAAGACAATTGGTAATTTTTTTTTATAATTCTTAGATATTTGTTTAGCAAACCATTCAATTCCTATTGAACTTATTCCTGCAACAATTAAATCTACATCTTTTTCTAAAATAGGCTGCAATTCATTGAATTGGACAAATTTTATTTCCTTTGGAAGTTTTGTTTTTAATCCTGGATGAAAATATTCATTTGAAATAATATCTTTTATCAAATCATCCTCTAAATGGGTGCCAACAATTGTGACATCATTTTCATTTTCAACGCAAGGAACAGCAAAAGCAGATCCCATCGCGCCAGCACCAATTATGATTATTTTTTTCATAAGCTAAAAATTAAGCTAAAGTTTTTCTAATTGCTTGTTGCCACCCTTTCAATAAGTTAGTTCTTAAATTTTTCTTAATTTTAGGGGTAAAAATTGCATCTTTTTTCCATTTATTTTTTATTTCTTCTAAAGATTTAAATTCACCTGCTTGATATCCTGCAAAGAAAGCTGCACCTAATGCTGTTGTTTCTTGAATAGCAGGTCGTAATACTTTTGTATTCAAAATGTCTGATAAAAACTGAGAAAACCAGTCGTTCGCAACCATACCTCCATCAACTTTAATAATATTAGGTCTAGATCCATCTTTTTTCATAGCATCAAATAAATCATAACTTTGATAAGCTACCGACTCGATTACTGCTCTTACTAAATTTTTCCAATCTGTATTTCTGGTTAATCCAGTTATCAATCCCTTGGCTTCTGCTTTCCAGTAAGGAGCTCCTAAACCTGTAAATGCTGGCACAACATATACTCCATCGTTATCAATTATAGATTTTGAAATTTTTTCAGTTTGTTGAGCATTATCAATCAGTTTAATCTTATCTCTTAACCATTGAACACCAGCACCTGCAATAAATATAGAGCCCTCTAATGCATACGTATTTTTGTTTTTTAATCTGTAGCAAATCGTAGTTAATAATTTATTTTTAGATAAAATTTTTTTATTTCCTGTATTTATTATAGCAAAGGCTCCTGTGCCATATGTACTTTTAACGGAACCTTTATCAAAACAAGCTTGCCCAACTGCAGCTGCTTGTTGATCTCCTAATACTGCATTAATTGGTATTTCTTCACCTATAATTTTCTTAGAAGTTACTCCAAAATCATCAGCAGAATTTTTTACTTTGGGTAAAATAAATTTTGAAATATTTAGTTTTTTTAAGATTTCATCATCCCATTTATTTGAATTTATATTATACATCATAGTTCTACTTGCATTAGTTGCGTCAGTAAGATGATGTTTTTTATTCGTTAATCTCCAAATTAAAAAAGTATCAATTGTTCCAAACATCAATTGTTTATTTTTCAAAAGTTTTTTTGATATTGAAACATTATCTAATATCCATTTTACTTTTGTTGCTGAAAAGTATGGATCAATAAATAGTCCGGTTTTATGCCTGAATAAATTTTCTAATTTTCTTTTTTTTAAATTTTCACAGATTTTACTTGTTCTTCTATCTTGCCAAACAATTGCATTATATATTGGTTTGCCAGTCTTTTTATCCCAAAGAATTGTTGTCTCTCTTTGGTTGGTAATTCCAATTGAAATAACCTTTGCTTTTAATTTTTTACTTTTTTTAATTGATTCTTTAATTGTTTTTAAAGTCACCTTCCAAATTTCTTCTGGATTATGCTCAACCCACCCTGGTTTTGGAAAAATTTGTTGAAATTCATATTGAGAAGAAAAAACTTTTCTACCTTTTAAATCAAATAAGATTGATCTACTCGAAGTAGTTCCTTGGTCAATTGAAAGAATAAGTTTATTCACTAAGCAAATTATAAATTATTTAATTAAATATTGCATACATTGAATAATTAATTCTTTTAATTTCTTACATTTTGTGAGTAAATAAAACATATAAAATATTTACTGGAGATAATTAATGACAAAAATTGCTATAATTGGTGCAGGTCCGTGTGGATTATCAATGCTAAGATCGTTTGAACAAGCTGAAAAAAAAGGTGAAAAAATACCTGAAATAGTGTGTTTTGATAAACAGGACGATTGGGGTGGTTTATGGAATTACAGTTGGAGAACTGGTTCTGATCAATATGGAGACCCTATTCCAAATAGCATGTACAGATATCTTTGGTCTAATGGGCCAAAAGAATGTCTTGAGTTTGCCGATTATTCCTTTGATGAACATTTTGGTCAACCAATACCATCTTTTCCACCTAGAGAAGTTTTATATGATTATATTCTTGGAAGGGTAAAAAAAGGAAATCTTAAAAATAAAATCAAATTCAATACAACTGTAACAAATGTTACTTATAGTAATGATAGTTTTAATCTTACTTATAGAGATAAAAAAAATGATACAATTTTAAAAGAAACATTTGATTATGTAGTTGTATCAACAGGTCACTTCTCAGTTCCTTTCATTCCAGAATATCCTGGGATGAAATCTTTTCCTGGAAGAATAATGCACTCTCATGATTTTAGAGATGCTGAAGAATTTAGAGGAAAAAATGTAATTGTACTTGGCAGTAGTTATTCTGCGGAAGATGTCGCTTTACAATGTCATAAATACGGAGCCAAAAGTGTAACTATTGGGTACAGACACAATCCAATGGGATTTAAATGGCCTAAAGGAATGAAAGAAGTTTACCATCTTGATAGACTTGAAGGAAACAAAGCTATTTTTAAAGATGGACATGAACAAGAAGCAGATGCTATAATTCTCTGCACTGGTTATCTTCATCATTTTCCTTTTCTTACAGAAGATCTTAAACTTCAAACACACAATAGATTATATCCACCAAAATTATACAAAGGGGTTGTTTGGGAAAATAATCACAAGTTAATGTACTTAGGAATGCAAGATCAATTTCACACTTTTAATATGTTTGATTGTCAAGCTTGGTTCGCTAGAGATGTTATTATGGGTAAAATTACACTTCCAAGTGAAACTGAGATTAAAAATGATATTAATAAATGGGTTTCACTGGAAGAAAAATTAGAAAATCCAGATCAAATGATTGATTTTCAGACAGAATATACAAAAGAACTTCATTCATTATCTGATTATCCTAAAATTGATTTTGAATTAATTAGAAAACACTTTAAAGAGTGGGAACATCACAAAGTTGAAGACATTATGACTTACAGAAATAAATCTTTTTCTTCACCTGTGACTGGGTCTATTGGTCCAGTTCACCACACACCATGGGAGACAGCAATGGATGACTCTTTAAAAACTTTTTTAAATAAATAATAAAATTATTGGGCTATTTTTAATAAAATAGCCCAATTTAAAATATTTTTAATCTTCTTTTTTAAAATAAGGTATCAAAAAAACAAAACAGGCAATTAAAAAGAATAAACTTCCAAACATTGCCCAAAAGTTACCCATACTAGATATAATAAATCCAATCGCTGAAATAATAAACAAGACCCAGCCGATCATATTGATTGTTTCATTTTTCATCTTTTTTATTTATTGAATTCCAAGATGTTTTTTTCTTTGATTAACCCAAGTTCTTATCAAATTATCAAAAATCAAACCAATGAAAGCAACACAAATACCTAAAGTTAATCCAATACCAGCACCATTTTTATCTGATAGTGCTTTTAAAATGTATTGTCCTAAATCTTCTGTGCCAATAAACGCTCCAATAATTACCATAAACAAAGCAAAAACAATTGTTTGATTTAAACCAAGCATCATGTGTGGAAAAGCTAAAGGAAACTCTATTTTAGTTAATCTTTGGAATTTATTTACACCTGACATTGTTGCAGCTTCATGCAAACCAACCGGAACACTTCTTAAACCTTCAATAGTGTATCTTGTTGCAGGTATCGTTGCGTAAACAATTACTGCAATTAATACTGAAGTATCTGTGATGCCAAATAACATCATTACAGGAATTAAATATACGAATGACGGAAAAGTTTGAAATATATCACAAACCCCAAGCATAAACGCAGCTGATTTTTTATTTTGAAAACTCAATGTTCCAACTGTAAAACCGATTAAACAAGAAACCACTACTCCAAAAGTTGCCATGTATAATGTAACAAGCGCTCTATCCCACCATGGACTTAAAGCTATAAATAAAGTTAAAGCAGCTATAACTATAGCTGAACGAATTCCTCCAATTAAATATCCTGCACCAACTGCTAAAACTAAAGTAGCTACTGCAGGCATTCTTAAAAATAAAGCTCTCATTGGCTGAAGCACATCTACAATTAACCATGTATTAAAAGCTTTAATATAAACGAAGAAAGTATCAAAAATCCAATCAACACCTTTATTCCAAAAATCTGCAGTTGATATTCCTTTATTATGCGGGACTTCAAACAAGTAGTTAAAACCACCTTTGAAAATAAAAGTTCCAATATAGGCAAGAATTATTCCAATTATTACCGAAGCTGAAAAAAATATTAAATTTTTATTTCTTTGAAAAAATGTCATGTTACCAAAATAATCAATTTGTTTATTGGCCCAAGCTAAAGACATTTTGTCCAAAAGAATTGCAATTAAACTTATACATAAGCCAGCTTCTAAAGCTAATCCAATGTTAAGTTGGTTCAATGCTAATAATAAATTAAATCCTAAACCCTTAGCACCAATGAATGCAGAAATAACGGCCATTGAAAAACAAACCATAATAACTTGGTTAACTCCAATTAAAATATCTCGTCTTGCTGTAGGAATTAATACTTTCAGCATTAATTGCCAATTAGTACAGCCGCTCATACGTCCTGCTTCAATAACTTCTGGGGGGATAGCTCTTAAACCCAAAATTGTTAATAATATCATTGGTGGAACTGCAACAACCATAGTAATGATTACGGCAGCATGATCACCAACTCCAAAAAGAACAAGAGCAGGAACTAATACAGCGTATTGTGGCATAGTTTGCATCACTAA
>JAYOZQ010000042.1:0-6463 GCA_038154225.1 Candidatus Pelagibacter sp. | reverse complement strand
GTTACAGATTATAAGTATTCTAAAGCTTTAGCTTCATTTGAGAAAGAATGGACTTTTGAAGAATTAAATGGTTACTTAACAAAACCTGCTAAGTGGATTAAGGGAACAAAAATGGCATTCGCTGGATTAAGAAAAGAAAAAGATAGAGCCTCAGTTATAAAATATTTAAATCAAAATTCAGATAGTCCTGTACCACTACCTTAAGTTTCCAAAACAATATAATAAAATACTTTTTTGTACATGAACTCTATTAAGAGCTTGTTGCCAAACGTGAGATTTTTTTCCTAAAAAAACTTCATCACTTACTTCAGATCCTCGAGGTAAACAGTGTAGAAAAATACAATCTTTATTTGCATAACTCATTAATTTTTTATCTATTTTAAATTTTTTAAAATGCTCAATTTTTTTCTTTTTATTTCCTTTATCATTTAGAGATATAACTTTATCAGAAAAGATAACATCAGCCCCAATAACAGCTTTTTTAGGATCATTATAAATAAATATTTTTTTATTATTATTCTTAACCCAAGATCTAACTTCTTTACCAGGTTCAAAATTTTTTGGACATCCTATACTAAGTTTAAATGAAAATTTTACAGATGCTGCAATTAAACTATCTAGAACATTATTAGAGTCCCCTATCCAGCAAATATTTAATTTTGAAATTGGTTTTTTCTTTATTTCTTCAACAGTAAAAACATCAGATAAAACTTGAGTTGGATGTGAAGATGGACTTAAACCATTAATTATTGGGATAGATAAATATTTTTTAAAATCTTCAATTTTTTTATCACTATCTGTTCTTAACATAAATCCATCACCATAAGTTGATAGTATTTTAGCTGTATCAGATATGCTTTCACCACCTTGCCCAAGATGCAATTCATTAGATCTTAGAGTTAAAGTTCCTCCTCCAAGCTGCTTTATTGCCAAATAAAAGCTTATTCTTGTTCTAGAACTTGCTTTTTCAAACATTTGGATAAGCATTTTACCTTTTAGTGGAGAACCTTTATCAACCTCTAAGGTGCTTAAATTTTTTCTAAGATTTTTTCTTTTTTTAGCGTCAACAATAATTTTTCTAAGATCTTTGGCTGGTATATCTTTCAAGTTTATAAAATGTTTCATTTTAATTCAATTCTGAACAAACTTTTTTTATTATTTTAAGCGCCAAGTTAATTTCACTCTTTTTTACATTAAGTGGTGGTAAAACTCTAACAACATTTTCTGCTGCTCTTATTGTTAATAAATTATTATCCATTAGTTTTTTTATAAATTTTGTTTGATCTGTTTTAAGCTGTATTCCAATCAATAAACCTCTTCCTCTTATTTCTTTAATAATATTAGGATATTTATTTTGTATTTCTTTAAGATTAGATAAAAAATATTTTGAAATACTTTTCACATTTTTCAAAAACTTCTTATTTGAAATTATATCCATCACTGTATTACCAACGGTCATTGCCAATGGATTACCCCCAAAAGTAGACCCATGAGTTCCAGCTGTCATACCAGAAGCAACTTTTTTATTCATTAAAACTGCTCCAATTGGAAATCCACCTCCAATACCTTTTGCAATTGGAACAATATCAGGTTTCACCTTTGATTTTTCAAAAGCAAAGAAATCACCTGATCGTCCAATTCCACATTGTACCTCATCTAATATTAATAAAATATTTTTTCTATCACAAATTTTTCTAAGCTCTCTTAAACACCAATCTGGAATTACCTTAATACCTCCCTCACCCATAATAGTTTCAATCATTATGGCTGCTGTATTTTTGGTAATTTTATTTTTTAAAGATTGATGATTACCAAAGTCAAAATGATCAAAACCAGTTACTTTTGGTCCAAAACCTTCAGTCATTTTTTTTGAACCACTTGCATATATTGCTGCTAGTGTTCTCCCATGAAAACTATTTTTAACGCATAAAATTCTATTTTTTTTTGGTTTTCCGATTGAATAAAAGTATCTTCTTGCAGCTTTTATTGCACCTTCAGTTGCTTCTGCACCACTATTTTGAAACATTACATAGTCAGCAAAAGTTTTTTGTGCTAATTTTTTTGCTAAAATTTCTCCTTCAGGAATTTGAAATGCATTTGAAACATGCCAAAGTTTTTTTGATTGTTTATTTACAGCATTTACTAATTTAGGATGTGCGTGTCCTAAAGAATTCACAGCTATACCTTGAACAAAGTCTAAATATTTTTTTCCATTGGTTGAATATAAAAAGCTTCCCTTTCCATACTTAAATGAAATTTTTTTTCTATTATAATTTTTTGCTAGATAGCTCATAATTTTAATCAGTTTTTATAAATTTTAATTATTAGATACAAGTTATGATTGAAAATACCTTTAAACCAATTTTAACTTACTTTTGTTGATAACTCTTAGATTTTGCTTGTTTAATTTCTTAATGTATCAGTATATTGTTATTTTTATAAACTATAATACAACATATTGATATGAGCTGGAACGAGGAAAAAGTAAATAAACTAAAAGAACTTTGGGGCAAAGGGAACACTGCAAGCCAAATAGCTGAGATTATTGGCGGTATAAGCAGAAACGCAGTAATTGGTAAGGCTCATAGATTAAATCTTTCAGCAAAAATTAAAACAAGAGCAGCAACCTCAAATCAAAATTTCGAAAACTCTTTGGAAGAAAAAAATATCAAAAACAAAAGAGGAAGAAAAAGTAAATTTAAATCTTTAATTATTGAAAAAGACTTTGAGCCAGAAAACCCTAAACAATTAGAAGAATTGGACGAAAGTTCATGTAAATGGCCAATTGGACATCCTGATGAAAAATCATTTTATTTTTGTGGAAGATCTTCATTAAAAGACTTTTCTTATTGTAAGCTACATCTTTTGTATGCTTATCAACCTAAAGGTAAAAAAGAGGAAGTTACAGACAAAGAAGAAGTTCCAGAATTTATTGAGAAAAAAATAAAATCAGCTTAAGAATAATTAATAATATCTATAACTCTTTATTTGCTAAATATTTTTCTGTGGAAAATTGTCCACCTTCTCTCCACATATAACAATACTTTTTTACTTCCTGATCAAAGAACCTAACACTAGGGACTCCTATATCTGAATTAGTTTTATATTTCCCAGATGAAACATTGTCATATTTTAACAATCTTAATTGGTCTCTTGTTAGTAATGGTGTTGGCAACATTTCAAAAAATCTTGCTGTCAACTCAGCGATGGGTAGTGGAAAAGGTAATAAAATTCTTTTTTTACCAATTAATATCTGTAATTTTTCTAAAAGCTCTTTGAAAGTTATAATTTCTGGACCAGTACATTCAATTATTTTTGAATAAATATTTTTAGAAATTACATGATAAATAGTATCTGTTAAATCAGAACAATGAATTGGTGAAAATTTTGTCTTACCTTCATAATAAATCGGGAAAACTGGCAATCTATTTAACAAGGTCATAAAGTTAGTAGTAAAATTATCGTCTACAGAATACACTACTGATGGTCTTAAGATTGTAGCTAGCGGAAAATTTTTTAATACATTAGTTTCGCCCTCTAGTTTACTTTTCGCGTAATCAGAGTCTACTGCATCATTTATTCCTAAAGCTGATAAATGAATAAAATGCTTAAGATTATATTCTTTGCAAAGTTTTGATAACAATGAAGGCAAAACTGAGTGAATATTTTTAAAAGTATTGCCTCTTTTTTTTTCAAATAATATTCCAATCAAATTTATGCAAATATCTGCTTTTTTAAAAAGATTTCTAATTTTATCCTCATCAAAAATATTGGCTTCAACTACATCAATATACCCAGCATTTGCCTGTGTTTTTATTATGTAGCTCTTTTGGTGAATATTTCTCGTAACTACAGTAACCCTATAGTTATTTTTTGTTAGCTTTCTAATTAAGTTTCGACCGATTTGTCCACTACCACCAAAAATAAGACAATTTTTTGCTTTCATTTAAATTCCATTATATATGTTTAGAAATGAGTAATAATATTCAACTTCACAAAAATGATTTACCAGATGATTTAGATTTAGGCAATCTAATAGCTGTTGATGGTGAATTTATGGGTCTGAATGTTAGAAGAGATCCTCTTTGCTTAATTCAAATTTCTTCTGGAAATTCTGATGCACATATAATTCAATTTGATAGAAAAAATTACGATGCTCCAAACTTAACAAAATTACTTGCTGATAAAAATACCACAAAGATATTTCATTATGGAAGAGCAGATATGGCTCATATTAAATACTATTTAAAAACAGACACTAATAATATTCTTGATACCAAAATTGCTTCAAAATTAGCAAGATCTTACTCTGATAGTCATTCACTAAAGACATTAATAAAAGAATTTATTAATATTGATATCAGCAAACAATTTCAAAGTTCAGATTTTGGAGGCGAATTATCTCCAGCTCAATTGAAATATTGTGCCAATGATGTGTTGTATTTGCATAAAATTCATGAAGAACTTAATAAAATATTAGAAAGAGAAAATAGAATTGATCTTTATAAGGATTGCTTAAAATTTTTACAAACTAGAGTTAACTTAGATTTAGCATTATTTAAAGATGATATCTGGTCCCACTAATGACTAAAAAATTTATACCATTAGCAAAAAAAGTAATTGATCTTGAAATACAAGCATTACAAAAATTAAAAAAGAAAATTGATAATTCATTTAATAAAGCTGTAGTTGAAATTGCAAAATGTAAATCTAAAGTAATTTTGTGTGGTGTAGGAAAAAGTGGGTTAATAGCAGCTAAAATATCAGCAACTTTATCTTCTGTTGGCACCCCATCTTTCAATTTATCTGCAAGTGACTCCTCTCATGGTGATTTAGGAAGTATTTCTAAAAAAGATATTTTAATTTTAATAAGCTACTCTGGTAAAACAAGTGAACTAAAAAATATAATTCAGTATGCAAATAGGAATAAAATTACGCTAATAGGAATTATGTCAAAAAGAGACTCTATTTTATACAAAGCCTCAGATATTAAACTTGTAATTCCTGAGGTAAAAGAGTCTGGTGGAATTGTGCCAACTTCAAGCACTACTGCACAACTAGCTTTAGGAGATGCACTAGCAATATCAGCCATGCAATATAAAAAATTTGGTAAATTTGATTTTAAAAAAATACATCCTGCTGGTAATCTTGGGGCTCAACTAAAAACTGTTGAAGACATAATGCTAACAGGAAACAAAATTCCTTTTGTAAAAGAAAACCTAAATATGAAGAGCGCTATTAAAATATTGAGTAATAAAAAACTAGGAGTTTTAATTGTTCAAAATAAGCAGAATAAAACTATTGGCATCATAACAGATGGTCAAATTAGACGATACAATGAAAAGAAACAAAATTTAAATGAAATGAAAGTTGCAAAAATAATGACAAAAAACCCTATTAGCATTGATAAACAGTCTTTAGCTGCTAAAGCACTAGCACTAATGAATGAAAAAAAAATTACCTCGCTTTGCGTACATGATAAAAAAAATAAGCATAAAACAATAGGCGTTCTTCATATACATAATATCCTGCAATCAAATATTGGTTGATGAAAAAGAAAATTTTTCTAAAGATAGTATTAATATTATCTTTAATAATAATAACTTGGTTTGTTTATTCTGAATATTTCAGGGAAGATAAAAATAAATTGTCCAAACCAGTTAATCCTACAACAGAAATTGAAGACGAAGTTATTTATAATTCCAATATTATCAAAGATATAAATTACACCTCAAAAGATTTAAAAGGCAATGAATATATTCTTATCGCAAAAGAAGGTGAAATTGACCTAGATAATAGTGATATCATTTTTCTTACAGATGTTACGGCATATATAAAATTAGTTAAAAATTCTGAATTAATTGTGATTACTTCTAATTATGGCAAATATAATACCATAAATTATGACACTATTTTTTCAAAAAATGTAAAAATAGATTATGTTGACAATATAATTACAGGTGATTATTTAGATTTCTCCATGATGAAAAATTTACTTATTGTTTCTCGAAATGTTGTTTACAAAAACCTTGAGAATACAATGAAAGCAGATGTGATCGAGCTTGATACAACTTCAAAGGATACAAAAATTTTTATGTATAATTCAGATGAACAAGTTAACGTTACAAATATAAAATAAAATGGGACTAGTTAAACAATTTAGAATTAAATCTCACAAACAACCAAATTCAATTATTTCTTTTGAAAATATAAATCTTTCTTATGGAAGTAGATTAATTTTAGATAATATAAATTTCAAAATTAATGAAGGTCAAATTTTTGGAATGCTTGGTCCAAACGGAGTTGGTAAAAGTACAATTTTTAATTTAATAACTGGGCTAATTCAGCCAAATAGTGGAAAAATTAAATTAAATAGTACAGATGTTTTAGATTACCCTATTTATTTAAGAACAAAGAAATTTCACATTGGTTATGTTCCTCAATATGGTGGTTACTTTAATGA
>JAYOZQ010000041.1:0-6984 GCA_038154225.1 Candidatus Pelagibacter sp. | reverse complement strand
GGTGTTCCCATATCAATTTCATAAACACCTGGATTATTAAAAAAACTATCAAGGCAAACAAGTTTAGTTCCTGCTGATTTTTTATTTCCTATAGATGAAAATTTTTCTGGACCATTAATTAAAATACCAGTTGCAGCAGCTAAAGTTTCAACGTTGTTAACTACTGTTGGTTTTTTATACAAACCTTCAGTAACTGGAAAAGGAGGTCTTACATCCACTTCGGCACGTCTTCCTTCTATTGATGCAATCAAAGCAGTTTCTTCTCCACAAATATAGGCGCCTTGTCCTATACAAATACCTAAATCAAAAGAAAAATCAGTTCCTAAAATATTATCACCTAATAAATTTAATTTTTTTAACTCATTAATACAGCCGTTGATAGCTTCAATAGATTTTGGATACTCTCCTCTTATATATAAGACACCTTCATCACTTCCAATTACCATTCCACAAAGGACCATTCCAAAGATAACTTTCAGCGGTTGATCTTCTAATAAGTATCTATCTGAAAATGCACCTGAGTCACCTTCATCCGCATTACATAGAACATATTTTTTATCTCCTTTAGCTTTACTACAAAAATCCCATTTCATTCCTGTTGGAAATCCTGCACCACCTCTTCCTGTGAGATTAGAGTCTAATAGAGATTTAATAATTTCTTGTTTATCTGTCTTTAGAAATTTATTTAATTGATCTTTAAATTGATCAGTAGACGATAACTTATCATCCATTAAAAAACTTGTTGTTGCATAACTTTTTGAAAAAAATTTATCTTGTTTAATTTCTTCACCTTTTAAAATTTGGTCAATTTTTTCTATGTCTTTTCCTGCATAGTTTTCACCATCATAATGAAAAGCATTATTTTCATAGCAATGTCCTAGGCAAAACATTTCTCCAACTTTATCGTCACCTAATTTTTCTTTTAAAGTGTCTTTTAACTTTTCTTGAGTGCCTGCACACATGCAAGCGCTTCCATTACAAACAAATGCTTTTTTTTCTCTGTGTGAAGGTCTTAAAAATTCGTAGAAACTCTCAGCACCATGAAGAGTTGAAACTCCTAAGTTATGCTCTTTGGCTATTTCTTTAATATCTTTTGGGGTGTCACTTAATGTATTTTCTGAGATTTGCTTAAAAAGATTGTCTTTTAAGCCAATTCTTCCTGATAAATTACTAATGTTTTTTGACACAATTACCCTTTTTTTTAATTAGCTCACAATAACTTTTTTGTTATTTGTGTAAATGTTAAAACTATCCCTCTTTACGAAACCTATTAGGGTAATGTCAAATTTATTCGCTAAATCAATAGCAAGACTAGTTGGCGCACCAACACCAATCATTATTCCAATATCAGTCATTAATACCTTTTGAACAAGTTCAAAATTTAGCCTTCCAGAGCAAGTTATGAATTGTGTTAAGGGATTAATTTGTCCATTAAATAAAGTATAGCCGATAAGTTTATCTAAAGCATTGTGACGACCTACATCCTCTTTAACAGAGATCAAATCACCGTTGCTATTAAACAGACCACTTGCATGAATACCTCCAGTTTTACTAAATTCTGATTGATTTTCACGAAGTATAGTAGGGGATTTTATTATAACTTCTTTAGATATTTTAGGTTGATCCGGATTTGTTTTGTTTTGTTTTATAATTTCCAATGCATCTAATGAAGATTTACCACAAACTCCACAAGAGGAGTTTGTTATAAAATCTCTTTTAATCTTTGAGATGTTAATATTTTCAGAGTTATTTAATGTAGCTAAAATTTTATTTTGAATATTATATTGACCAACTTCATCACCAAAACTTTCTATAGTATCGATATCTTTAATATTCTTTATTAATTGTTCATTGAAAAGAAAACCTCGTACTAAATCTTTATCATCACCAGGAGTTCGCATGGTAATTGATAAAATTCTTTTAATCCAATCATCTTTTTCTTTAAATTTTATAGAAATTTCTAATGGTTCTTCAATAGAAATTAAATCCTCAATATTTTCAAATTTACCAGAATTATATTTTAAAACTTTATATTTTGAATTCATAAACTATTTTAATGGATAATTTTTTCTGAGAATAAATTTATTTATTAAAATAGCTAATAATAAAATTATGATACAACCAAAAATTATTGGACTAATTAAGTACTCATAAGAAACACTTCCAATTATAACTATAATAGGATTTCCACCTGCGGGGGGATGAACAACATTAAACAAAATCATTAAAGAAACACCAGCACCAACTGCAAGTGCAATGTTTATATAAATGGGTAAAGGAATATAGTTTACAAAGATTACTCCAACTAACGCTGTTAACAGATGACCAAAAAAAACATTTTTTGGTTGAGCAAATGGACTTTCTGGAAAACCAAATAACAAAACCATTGAAGAACCAAATGAACCAGCAATAAAATATCCCAATGTACTTTTGTAAGTTAGAACTGTTAAGACACCAATTGTAAAAGCTGAAAAAAAACCAGCGATTAGTGCTTTTTGTATCAATGGTTTAGTAATTTTAATCATTAAGTTTTTAAAGCTTTTAAAACTGCTCTAAGCGGAAGTAGTAAACAATCTTTTCTTGCAATATTTTTTTTATCTAAAATTTCTTTAAAATCTTTCCAATGTTTTTCCAAAACAGTCTTTACATCAGTAAATAATTTTTCACCCGATAATATAAAAGACTTGATTTCTTCTATCTTTTTATCTTTAATTTTTCTAGAGAGTAGACTAACAGAAGCCTGACAGTAAACACATGATTTACATTGATATCCCATATCTTTTACAACGTTATCTTTAACAATTAGACTTATTTCCATTTCATCTCCACATAAGGGATTTTTGTGTTTTGACTTATGCGTAAAATTTTCTAGAACTTTATTATTCTCAGTATGGGAAGCTATTTCTAAAATTCTAAGATCCATTATATTTCTTTAATTCAAGCCTTAATGTTTTATATTTTGAAAATGGATCATAGCAAGATTTTAGGAGTAGTTCTAGCAGGCGGAAAGTCCCTTAGATTTGGCGAAGATAAATCTCAAGTAAAATTAAATAATAAATCTTTAATTGATCATATTCTGTCAGAGATTTTAACCGAATTTAAAGAGCTATTAATTGTTTCTAATAATTCAATTAAATTTAATAAATCTGAAAAAATTTCAATCATTAGCGATTTTAAGAACAATTTAGGACCACTGGGAGGTGTTTTGACAGCCATGAAGTGGATAAAAGATAATAATAAAGATTATCAATGGATCTCTACTTTTCCAACCGACACACCATTCTTTAAAAACCAAATATTAAAAGATTTTCATGACAAAATAAATCTCAAGAATGGCAAACTTTTTTTTATTAAATCAAATAATACAAGGCACAATATATTTGGTTTATGGTCTATTGATTTAGCAGATAAATTAGAGAAAGATTTAGAAAATGGTGATAGAAAAGTTGAAGATTGGGCAAATAAAGTTGGTGTCAATATAATTGATATGCAGTTTGAAAAAAATGACCCTTTCTTTAATATAAATACAAAAGAAGATTTAGAAAAAGCTAAAGATATATTTAATGATTAGTTACAAGAATTCTAAAAAGATTTTAAAAAAAGGCATCATTAATATTAAAGACGAAAAGATTAAAAGTATTAATTCTTTAAACAGAGTTGTGTCATCAAATATATATTCAAGTATAGATTATCCAGCTGGTGATAATGCAGCTTTTGATGGTTTTGCAATTAATTCAAAGGATACAAAAAATATTAAAAAAAAATCTAATCAAAAATTTAAAATTATTGGATCCATTGCAGCTGGTGTGAAACCTTTTAAAAAAAAAATTAGTAAATTCAATGCTGTTGAAATTATGACAGGAGGAATTTTACCCAAAGGTTTTGACACCATCATTCCAATTGAGCAAATTGTTTTTTATCCAAATAAAGAAAATAAAAAATATATTTTAGTTAATAAGAAAATAAATAAGCATAATCATGTCAGATTTAAAGGATCTGACTATAAAAAAGGTGAATTGCTGTTAAAAAAAAATACGATCATTCAACCAAACCATATATTAGCTTTAAAATCATTGGGGATTAGAAATATAAAAGTGAAAAAAAAAATTAATATTTTATTTTTTTCAACAGGAAATGAAATATCTAACCTAGATAATATACCAGACTGGAAAGTTAGAAATTCTAATAGTCATTACATTAAAAATTTAGATCAAAATCTCTTATTCAATTTTAAAAATGGCGGAATATTAAAAGATAATCATGAAAAAATTTTTAAATCCAAAATAAATAAGATGTTTAAATCTAACACTGATATTATTTTAACATCTGGTGCTGTTTCAGCTGGAAAATTTGATTTTGTTCCAAATGTCATCAAGTCATTTAAATTATCCAATTATTTTAAGGGTGTAGCGATAAGACCAGGAAAACCAATATTGTTTGCTAAGATTAAAGGAAAGCAAAAAGCAATTTTTGGCCTACCAGGAAATCCAATGTCATCAGCTGCCTGTTTTAGATTTTTTGTTTTTCCATATATTGAATATATTTTAGGTCTTAATGAAGAAAAACCCTTTAAAGCTATTTTAAAAAATAATTTTACTAAAAAGAAAAATTTTACAAGATTTGCTAAGAGCAAATTAAACACAACTAAAAATGGAAAAATAGAAGTTGAAATTCTTCAGGGACAAGAGTCGTTTAGAATAAAATCGTTTGTAAAATCTAATATTTGGTCTTTATTACCTTCAGGTAAATCTAATTTTAAAAAGGGCGATATTGTTGATTGTTTCTTTCCCAATCAATCTAACAGTACCTTAATTTAATTATTGTCATTTTTGTTGTAGTTAAATCTATTTACAATTAAATATCTGATTATGTTGCAACTTAAAAACCCTAAAATTGCTGTCCCAGTAGTTTTATTTGCAGGTCTTATCTGGTCTTTTGGACCGCTAGTGGTGAGATATATGGATGAGCCTCACCTCATACCTTGGCAATATATTTTTGGAAGAGGATTAACAATTTTTATTTTATTAAATTTATATTTATTTTTTGAAGAAGGAAAAAATTTTTATAAAAATTATTTTAAAATAGGTTTATCAGGTTTAATTGGTGGATCAGGTCTTGGTGTTGCAATGATTTCTTTCATGTTTTCAATAACAAACACAAGTGCTGCTATAACTTTATTATGTTTAGCTGCAATGCCTTTTTTTACAGCACTACTTGCCTTTTTATTTTTAAGGGAAAAAATTTCCTTAAATGTTTGGATATCAATTATTATTGCAACAGTTGGTATTGGAATTATGGCTGTAGGAAATAGTACAGATACATCATTAATAGGGTTTGTCTTTGGTATTACTTCTTCATTAGGTTTTGCAGTATTTTCAGTAACTTTAAGATGGCGTAAAGATACCCCTAAATTTACAACAACTGCTTTTGCTGGATTTTTTTGTTTTGCAATTGCGACAATTGTAATTTTAAGCAACGATTATGTTTTCTTTTCTAGTAGTTACAACAGTTCATTATTTTCTCTTCATGGAACTTTAGTTTGCTTAGGCTTAATTTTATATTCTATTGGATCTAAAGCTATACCAGCTGCAGAACTTACTTTGCTATCGCTTACAGAGGTTATAGGTGGAATTTTTTGGGTATGGCTACCTTTATTTGGTATAAACGAAATTCCAACAACTAATACGATTATAGGTGGTTTTTTTCTCTTCATATCTCTTACCTATTACAGCTTGGTAATGAGATGGAATAAAAGATACATAGGTTTAAATTAAATGGAAAGACCAGATTTCTTTACATTAAAAAATGGAGAGAAAGTAAAACTTCCATTTTCAAAATCAGAATATGACCGAAGAGTAAATAATTTAAGAACAGTCATGGATCAAAATAACCTTGATATGGTTATTTTAACCTCAATGCACAATATTGCTTACTACACTGGGTTTATTTATTGTTCATTTGGTAGACCTTACGGTTGTGTGGTTACTAAAAATAAGATTTCAACTATTTCAGCTAATATCGATGCAAGTCAACCGTGGAGAAGATCACATTGTGATAACGTAATTTATACAGATTGGAAAAGAGATAATTTTTTACGAGCAATAGTCTCCATTATTGGGCGAGATGATCCCCCAAAAAATATTGGTCTTGAAAATGATCATGTCACTTTAGAGATGAAAGAAAAGATAGGTTCTATTTTCACATTCTCTGTATTTAACGATGTTTCAAAAGACTTAATGCAACTTAGAATGATTAAATCTAATGAGGAAATTGAAATTATTAAAAACGGTGCAAGAATTGCAGATTTAGGTGGAGAAGAAATTGTCAAAAATATCAAAGAAGGTAACACTGAAATTGAAATTGCGATAGCTGGACGTGATCGAATGGAACGTGAAATTGTAAAAACTTATCCTGGAGCAGAATATATGGATACTTGGGTTTGGTTTCAGTCTGGCATTAATACAGATGGAGCTCACAATCCAAAAACCAATAGACAACTTATTAAAGGAGATATTTTATCCCTAAATACGTTTCCAATGATTTCTGGTTATTACACAGCATTAGAGAGAACATTATTTTTAGATCATGCAGATGATGAAAGTCTTAAAGCCTGGGAAGCAAATGTTAAAGTTCATAAACGTGGATTAGAATTAATTAAACCAGGTGTAAAATGTTCTGATATCTGTCATGAGCTTAATGAATTATTTGCTGAACTTGGTTACTTACAATATCGAACCTTTGGCTATGGACATTCTTTTGGAGTACTTTCACATTTTTATGGAAGAGAAGCTGGGTTAGAGCTTAGGGAAGATATTGATACGGTTCTTGAAGAAAATATGGTGGTCTCAATGGAGCCAATGATTATGATTCCTGAAGGAAATCCTGGAGCAGGGGGATATAGAGAGCATGATATACTAGTAATTGGTAAAGATGGCGCAGAAAATATTACAAAATTTCCTTTTGGCCCTGAACATAATATTATAA
>JAYOZQ010000040.1:0-7080 GCA_038154225.1 Candidatus Pelagibacter sp. | reverse complement strand
CCAGTCATCAATAATTCGAAAGAATATTTACTTTCTTCAAATGTTAAATTTTCTTTTTGTCGTAATTTTTCTAAAATTTTTTTCATTTATTTATAATTTATAAAGTTTTTTAATATTTTAATTCCTATTTTAGTTTTAATACTTTCTGGATGGAATTGTACACCATGAATATTATATTCTTTATGCTTAACACCCATTATCAATCCATCATCAGTTTCAGCGGTAATCTCTAAATTTTTAGATAATGATTTTTTATCAATAATTAGACTATGATACCTTGTTGCTTCAAATGTACTTGGAAGATTTTTTAAAATTCCAATTTTTTTTGATTTAATTCTACTCGTTTTTCCATGCATTAAATTTTTTGCTTGAATAATTTTAGAACCAAAAACTTGACCTATAATTTGATGACCCAAACATACTCCCAGAAAAGGAATTTCTTTATAAAGAGTATTTAAAATATCTAAACAATTTCCAGATTGATTTGGATTTCCAGGTCCAGGTGAAATTACAATTTTATCATATTTATTTTTTAAAATTTCTTTAGAGGTTATTTTGTCATTTCTAATAACATCAACTTTGGTCTTTAATGATGAAAGATAATGATAAAGATTAAATGTAAAACTATCATAATTATCTATTAATAATATTTTCATTATCTTAAAGCGTTAATCAAAGCTTTTGCTTTATTAACAGTTTCCTCATATTCTTTAATTGGTTTGCTGTCTGCTACAATTCCTGCTCCAGCTTGAACATAAAATTTTTTATTTTTAGCAACTGCTGTCCTTAGGGCAATACAGGTATCAAATTCACCATTAGCTGAAAAATATCCAATTCCACCCGCGTATACTTTTCTTCTTGTTGTTTCTAACTCATCAATAATTTCCATTGCTCTAATTTTAGGTGCACCCGATACTGTGCCTGCTGGAAAACCCGCTAATAGAGACTTAAATTTAGAGAACTTTTTATTGTATTCTCCTACAACATTAGAAACTATGTGCATAACATGAGAATATCTCTCAATAATAAAGCTTTCAGTAACTTTAACTGAATTAATTTTAGAGACTTTACCAGCATCATTTCTTCCTAAATCTAAAAGCATTAAATGTTCAGACAATTCTTTTTTATCTCTTAATAAATCTTTTTCGTAATAAAGATCCTCTTTGTAGTTTTTTCCCCTAGGTCTAGTTCCAGCTATAGGTCTTACAGTAATTTTGTTATCTCTTAATCTCACTAATATTTCGGGACTAGCGCCAACTATTTGAAAATCACTAAAATTAAAAAAGAACATAAAAGGTGAAGGATTTGTAATTCTTAATTTTTTATAAATTTCTAAAGGATTTTTTGTTAATTTTGCCTCAAATCTCTGACTTAATACTACTTGAAAAATATCTCCCAACTTAATGTACTTCTTTGCTTTGTTGACCATATTAAGAAATTTATTTTTAGAGGTGTTTGATTTAACTTTGATTTCTTTTACAGTTTTATCTTTAGAGTTACTTAAATTTTTTATAGAGGATTGAATTGATAGTTTAAATAGTTCTGATTTAATTTCATCGAACTTTCTTTGATAATTAATAATTTTTTCATCATTAAAAATATTAATTATATAAAATATTTCTTTTTTTAAATTGTCGTGAATTACAAGTGTTCTAGGTCTTAATAATCTTACATCAGGTAGATTTAGATCGTTTTTGCAATTATTTGGTATTTTTTCAACGTATCTAATTGAGTCATACGAAAAATATCCTGATATTAAAGAACATATCTTTGGTAGTTTTTTTGGAGTTTCAAATTTAAATTCCTCAATTATTTTTTCGATTAATTGATTAGGCTTATCTTTTAATTTGAATTTTTTCTTACCCTTAATCAAATATGAATTTTTATTATTAAATTCCCAAATTTTATCAGGGTTTTTACCAAAAATTGTATATCTACCTTTAATTTTACCTTTTTCAACAGACTCAAAAATAAAACTATTTTTTTCGATTAAAAAGTTATCGATAAGATTTATGACCTCATCATCGTTTTTTACTTTTTTAGATGTGTAGATTATTTGATTTTTATTGCTTCTGTGTCGAAACTTAAAATCTTTGAAGTTTCGATTGATTATCATTTGAAATAATTTTTAACTCTATCAATAGTTTTTTGATTTAATTGAACTTGATATTTCGAATTAAGCAACTGATCATAAGATTGAAGTATTGTTTTTCTAGTATTTGTATTTTGATTGTTAACAAAATTTAGATAATTTTCATCAGTTTCACTAAATGTATTTTTTTTGGAATTAACTAATTTTACTAGATAGATTTTATTTTCTTTATCATTTACTAAAGTATAAGAATTTAAAGGTAATGAGTACAATATTTTAATTGAATTCGCTTCAAATCTATTATTGTCTCTTATTGAGTTTATAGTTAAGTACTCTTTGCTGTAACCAGCCATTTCTTTAAACTTATTATCATCAAATTTTTTACTTTGTATTTCTTCTAAGACACTTCTATTCAAATCAAACTTCCCTTTTTGATATACTAATTCTCGAATTTCTTCCTTTGTATCCTGATCTGCTAGATCTGGACCACGATCAAACTTATTTGTTATAGAATACAGTAAAAAATTATCTCCATTTTCAATTAGATCCACTTCAGACGATCTCTTTGAATAAATTAAATCTTCATTTATTTTTTTTGTTGAACTTGGAGTAAATTCTTTAATCTCAGTTATATCTACTTTTATATTTTGAATTATTGACTGAAAACTCTCACCATTTGAAATTCTATTTTCAATTTTATCTATTTCATCAAAAAAATCTTGATTAAATTCCTCTAACCCTATTAAAATTTTAGGGTTCAACACAGCATATTTAAAATCAATATATTCTCTTTTTAGCTGATCTTTATTTTCATCTAAAAACTTATTTATCTCTTGATCTGTAAAACTTTCTTTATCTTTATAAAAGTTTTCCATTGCAAAATACTCAATTTCTAAAGACTTATTTTCTTCTTCAAACTTTTTTTTAGTCTGAAAATTGGGAGTGATTGTTCCTGCTCCAATAAAATCAAATAGGTGTTTTTGTAGTTCACGATTTTTTAATTGTAATTCAAACATTGGTGCTGACATATTGTTTGAAAGTAAAAATTTTTCATATTTGGTTCTTTGAAAAATGTTATTTTCATCTTGAAAATTCTTATTTTCTTTAATCTTTTTTAGAACTGTTAATTCCGTAATTGAAAGATTGAAATCTTCTACCTCTAAATCAATTAAAGTTGTTGAGATTAATCCGGATAGAAGTTCTTCAATAATATTATTATCTAAATTTTCTCTGATAGCTTGTTGTGAAATCCCACTTTGATTAAGATAGTTCATGAAATCTTGAGTGGTTACATTTGTTTTATTTATCTTAGCAATATTATTTTGATTGTTAGTGCTGAAACCACCTCCAAAACCACCAAAGCCGAATGCAATTATAATGACCGCAATTAAGATTAAACCACCTAATTTTTTTCCACCAAATTTTTTCAAAGTTTCTATCATTAGCTATAAATTTATTGATCTGTAAAAAACAAATCTATAGATTAAAATTTCAATTATGACAAATAAATATATGTATTTTATAGCTAATTGGAAAATGTTCGGTGATTTAAGAACATTAAATTCACTTGATAGCGTCATAAATTTTTCGAAAAATAATAAAAAGAGTAAATTTAGAATTATTTATTGCCCACCTAATACTCTTATACGTCCATTATCAAAAAGATTAAAAAAAACAAATTTAGAAGTTGGAGCGCAAAACTGTCATGAGAATGAAAACTATGGGCCTTTTACAGGTCACGTAAATTCAAAAATGTTAAAAAATGTTGGAGCTAAATATGTTATTTTAGGACACTCAGAAAATAGACAATCTGGTGAGACTGATAAATTGATTAATTTAAAAATTAAAAGTGCAATTAAATCTAATCTAAAAGTTATTTTTTGTATTGGAGAAACACTGAGTGAAAAAAGAAAAAAAATAACTAATAAAATTCTATCAAAACAAATTAATAATGGATTAAAATCTATTAAAGATACTTCTAAAATTATAATAGCTTATGAACCTGTCTGGTCTATTGGCACAGGTTTAATTCCAAAATCAAATGATCTAACAAATTCAATTTCATATATTAAAAGTAAATTTGGTAGAAAAACTCCAAAAGTTTTATATGGAGGTTCTGTAAATAATAAAAATATTGATGAATTAAAAGATATTAACATTATTGATGGTTTTTTGGTTGGTGGAGCCTCTCAAAATTCAAAAAAATTTATTGATATAATTAAAAAAACCTTTAATTAAGCCTCCATGGAAAACATACTGTTAGTAATTAACATCATCTTAGCTTTGATTTTAGTGTCGTTGATACTTTTACAAAAATCAGAGGGTGGGGCCTTAGGTATTGGGGTTTCTCAAGAAAATTTTATGTTATCTAGATCTGCAGGTGGTTTTATGACTAAAGCAACAGCTATAGTTGCTACGCTATTTATAATTTGTAGTTTAGCATTAACCATTATTTCGAGAGCTGAATTGACACCTACAAGTTCAGTTTTAGACACTATTGAAGAAAAGACTGAAGACACACCTTCAATTCCTGAAAATAATTAATAAATACTTTCCAATTCAATTTTTATTCGCTATAAGATAATTCCATGGCGCGATATATATTTGTCACCGGCGGCGTGGTTTCATCTTTAGGTAAAGGTCTTTCTTCAGCATCACTAGCTTATTTATTACAATCTAGAGGTTATAAAGTTAGACTAAGAAAATTAGATCCATATTTAAATGTAGATCCAGGAACAATGAGCCCATTTCAACATGGTGAAGTTTATGTAACTGATGATGGTGCAGAAACAGATTTAGACTTAGGTCATTATGAAAGATTTTCTGGAGTTTCAGCAAAAAAATCTGACAATATTACAACTGGAAAAATTTATAGTGATGTTCTTAAAAAAGAAAGAAAAGGTGAGTACTTAGGTAAGACAGTTCAAGTTATTCCTCATATTACTGATCGTATAAAACAGTTTATTAAAAACGAGTCTTCTAAAGAAGATTTTGTAATTTGTGAAATTGGAGGAATTGTAGGAGATATTGAAAGTTTACCATTCGTTGAAGCGATAAGACAGTTTGCAAATGATGTTGGTAAAAAAAATGCATTATTTATTCACTTAACACTCGTCCCTTATTTAAAAGCTTCAGATGAAATTAAAACAAAACCAACTCAACACTCAGTTAAAGAATTAAGAAGCATAGGTATTCAGCCAGATATAATAATTTGCAGATCTGAAAGACCAATACCTCTTGAACATAGAAAGAAAATCTCCTTATTTTGTAATGTTGATATAAAAAATGTAATTGAAACTGTTGATGTTAGAACAATTTATGAAGCTCCAATGAGCTTTTTTAGAGAAAAACTTGATGTTCAAGTTTTAAATTATTTTAAATTAAAATCTAAAAAATCAGTAAATCTAAATCCATGGAAAAAAATTACAAAAATTATTCTTAACAATAGAAAACAAGTAAATATTGCTATCATTGGAAAATATGTAGAATTGAAGGATGCTTATAAATCGTTAGATGAAGCATTAACTCATGGTGGAATAGATAATAAAGTAAAAGTTAATTTAGTTAGAATAGACTCTGAAAAATTAAAAGTTTCAGAAATAAAGAAAAAACTAAAAAATATTTCGGGAATATTAATTCCTGGTGGATTTGGCAAAAGAGGAACAGATGGAAAAATTGAGGCAATCAAGCATGCAAGATTGAATAAAATTCCATTTCTAGGGATTTGTTATGGGATGCAAATGGCAATTATCGAATTTGCTCGAAATCAATTAAATTTAAAAAATGCTACTTCAAGTGAATTTGATAAAAAAGGTTTACCTATTATTGGATTAATCAACGAATGGACCAAAGATGGAAGAATGATTAAGGGTACTGATAAAGATTTAGGTGGAACTATGAGACTAGGCTCATATGAGGCTAAGTTAAAAGATAACTCATTAATAAGAAAGATTTATAGATCTAAGACTATTGAAGAAAGACATAGACATAGATACGAAGTGAATATTGCTTTTAAAGATCAATTTGAAAAAAAAGGTATGATTTTTTCAGGCTTGTCACCTGACAATAAATTACCAGAGATTATAGAGTTAAAAAATCATCCTTGGTTCATAGGAGTTCAATTTCATCCTGAATTTAAATCTAGACCTTTAGCTCCTCATCCTTTATTCTCTTCATTTATCAAAGCGGCTAAAAATCATAAATGAGTAGTATTAAAGTAAATTGTGGCAACATAGAAATTTCTAACGATAATAAAATTTGTATTATTGCAGGTCCTTGTCAGCTTGAAACTGAACAACATGCAATGGATATGGCAGGACAAATCAAGGAAATTACAAAAAAATTTGATCTTGGATTTATTTACAAAACTTCTTTTGATAAAGCTAATCGAACAAGTCTTAAAGGACAAAGAGGAGCTGGGTTAGAGGCTTCACTTCCTGTGTTTGATAAAATTAAAAAAGAATTGGATGTTCCAATTTTAACAGACATTCATAATGCGGAACAATGTTCACTTGTTGCTGATCATGTAGACGTATTACAAATACCAGCTTTTTTATGTAGACAAACAGATTTATTAATTGCTGCTGCAAAAACAAATAAGATTATAAATGTTAAAAAAGGTCAGTTTCTTGCACCCTGGGATATGGTGAATGTAACTAAAAAAATAGCTGACTCAGGAAATAAAAATATTCTTGTTACAGAAAGAGGAGCAAGCTTTGGATACAATACCTTAGTATCCGATATGAGATCTTTACCGATCATGGCAAAAAATGGGTATCCAGTAATTTTTGATGCAACTCATTCCGTTCAACAACCAGGAGGACAAGGAGAGTCTTCAGGTGGACAAAGGGAATTTGTTGAATACCTGGCGAGAGCTGCAGTTGCTGTTGGTGTTGCAGGTGTATTCATTGAAACTCATCAAGATCCAGATAATGCACCTTCTGATGGACCAAATATGGTTCCACTGGATAAATTAGAAAATTTATTAA
>JAYOZQ010000039.1:0-7396 GCA_038154225.1 Candidatus Pelagibacter sp. | reverse complement strand
AAGAAATGAAAATTGATGGTTTGTTTATTGCAATTGGTCATGATCCTGCAACATCTTTATTTAAAGAACAATTAGATATGGATAAAGAAGGTTACTTATTAACAAAACCAGATTCTACTGAAACTAATATTCCTGGAGTTTATGCTGCAGGTGATGTTAAAGACAAAACTTTTAGACAAGCAGTTACCGCAGCTGGAATGGGTTGCATGGCAGCATTAGAAGCTGAAAAATTTCTATCTCACTAATTAGAAATTAAAACTAATAACAATCAAAAGAGTAAATATAATGATGGATAAAGTATTATTAACTGGAATAAGTGGATGGATAGCAAAACATACAGCAATAGAATTACTAAATGCTGGATATGAAGTTTTAGGGACTGTTAGAAATAATACTTTAATTGAACAAACTAAAGAAACGATAAGTAAACACGCTCCGATAGATAATTTATCATTTGTTGAATTAGACCTTTTAAAAGATGATGGATGGAATGAAGCTGCTAAAGATTGTAAATATATAATTCACACTGCTTCTCCTTATCCCATGAAAAGTTCAAAAGATAGAGAAGCTTTAGTTCCAGCTGCTAAAGGGGGAACTTTAAGAGTTCTAAAAGCAGGTATAGAAGCTAATGTTGAAAAAATAGTTTTAACATCATCAATTGCAGCAATGTTTAAAAGGCCTAATAGAACCAACCCTTACAATGTTGGAGAAAACGATTGGTCAGATACTGAATGGAGTGGATCTAACGATTATATTATATCTAAAACTAAAGCTGAAAAAGCTGCATGGGACTTAATGGAAAGTAAAGGAATGAAAGATAAGTTAACTGTTATTAATCCAGGTGGTGTTAATGGTGATGCATTAGATGATAAAGAAAATACATCAACTAAATATGTTCAACTTTTCCTTAAAGGAAAATATCCAATGGCTCCAAATTTTGGAATATTAATATCTGATGTAAAAGATGTTGCAAAAGCTCATGTACTTTCATTGAAAAATTCTAAAGTAAATGGAAGACGTCTATTAATTGGTTCAGAAGTTAAAAAAATGCTGGAAATTTCTAAAATTATGCAAGAAGAGTTTCCACAGTACGCAAAAAAACTACCAAAAAAAGAAATGCCAAACTTTATGTTAAAATTAATTAGTTATCTGGATTCATCTGCAAAACTTATGGTACCTGAACTAGGTATTCTAATGCAAACAGACACTTCATATGCTGAAGATTTATTGGGGATAAAATTTAAACCAGCACGAGATAGTATCAAAGATGCTGGAAACTCAGTAATAAGACTTGGATTGATTTAAGATCTTAATCGATCGTTATTTTTGTCAAAGATAGGTTCATCAATTATTTTTGCTTTGATTTTTTCTCCTTGAATTTTGATAAATAACTCATTTCCTATTTTTGCGCAATCTGGCTTCACATATGCAAAAGCTAAACTTTTTTTAACTCTAAAACCATAAGCTCCCGAAGTAGTAAGTCCCACTTTCTTATCATCAAAGTACACAGGTTCATTTCCATGTGCATCAGCATCTTTTGCTTCAACCTCAAGATATACCAGCTTAGTTTCTATTCCATTATCTAGTAATTTTGTTACTGCTTTGGACCCTTTAAATTCATTTTTCTTTTCAAGATTAAAAAATTTATCAAGACCTGCTTCAACAACACTAATTTCAGGAGTAAGTTCAGTTCCCCATCCTCTATATCCTTTTTCAATTCTCATAGAATTCATTGCTCGAGTTCCAAAGTCAATAATACTTTCTTGTTTACCTTCTTTAATAATAAGATCATAAATTTCACTCATCTGATCTATTGAATGATGAAGCTCCCAGCCTAATTCTCCCATGTAATTAACTCTGAGTGCAATTACATCTATATTATTAATCTTTATATGCTTTGATTTTAACCATGGAAAATTTTCATTAGTTAAATCTGAATCTGTTAATCTTTGAAGTACATTTCTAGATTTGGGTCCTATTAAACCTAAAACTCCTTTTTCAAGAGTTACATTTTTAATTATAACTCTCTCACCTTCTTGTTTATTATGATTTAACCAATCTAAGTCTCTTATTTCTGAAATAGCTGCGGATAAAGCATAATAATGATTATCTTTTAATTTAGTAATTGTAAACTCAGTTTGAATTCTGCCAATATCATTTAGAGCATGGGTTAAAATAATACTTCCATCTTTTTTAGGAATTCTATTCGAGCATAATCTATTTAAAAATTGATAACTATCCTCTCCTGTAATTTCAAATTTAGAAAAACTACTTAAATCAATTACACCAACATGATTATGAACATGCTCACATTCATTTTGAATATATGGAACAACATTATTTCTTTTGTAACTTAAAACTTCTTTAACATTATCTTTATTAAACCAATCAGGTTTTTCCCATCCATATAAATCAAAATATTCTGCACCTTTATCTTTAAGTTTTTGATATATTGGCGTGGTTTTCATTGGCCTTCCAATTTCAATTTTATCATGAGGCATTGGAGTGACATACATTCTTCGATATTGTTCCTTTGACTTTTCAACAGAATAATCTTTATTGACCCAACTCATGTAACGTCTTGGTTCAAATTCTTGCATGTTAATTTCTGAGTCTCCATGAACAATCCATTGCGCCATATATTTTCCTGCTCCACCTCCATGTGCAATACCAATGCTTGCAGCACAAAACATCCAAAAATTTTTAAGACCAGGTGCTGGGCCTGCTAAAAAATTATCATCAGGTGTATGAGTGATAGGACCACATATTATTCTTTTTATTCCAACATCTTTAAATTCAGGGATTCTATCCATACCTTTTTCTAAATGATCTGCAATTCTATCTAAATCAGGTTCTAGTAATTCCATATCAAATTTCCAATCCATTCCATCTAATGCCCAGGCTGCTACATCTTTTTCATATGGGCCAATTAATAATCCTTTGCCTTCTTGTCTTAAGTAAGATGAAGAGTCTGGATCTCTAACAACTGGTAATTCTTTATCTAATTTTTCTATTTCTGGGTGAGCTTCAGTTACTAGATATTGATGAACCATATTAATACTTGGCACATTTTTTAACCCAACCATTGCAGCTACTTCAGGACAAAAACTTCCAGCAGCATTTACAACATGCTCACAAATTATATCTCCTTTTTCAGTAATTACTTTCCACTCACCCGAGGATGTTTTTTTAATGTCGGTTACTCTATTTTTTCTGTAAATTTTAGCTCCTCCATTCCTAGCGCCTTTAGCCATTGCATTCGTTGTGCTCGTAGGATCAGTATAGCCATCTTCAGTTGTTAAAAATGCTCCTTTAATTCCATCAAGTTTTATAAATGGATGATATTTTTGAATTTCTTCTTTAGAAATTATTGAACAAGGCGCACCTACTATATCCAATACTCCTTTAGTGTAATCAAACCATTCCAAATCATCATTTGTATATGCAAGTCTTAAACTTCCTGTTTCATGAAAACCAGTTGGCTGACCAGTCTCTTTTTCAAGATTTTTATAGAGATTTGTTGAATGAAGATGAATTTTTGCAAGATTCAAACTTGTTAACATATGTGGACACTGACCTGCGGCATGCCAAGTAGAACCAGAAGTAAGTTCACTTTTTTCAATTAAAACTACATCACTCCATCCTTCTTTGGTTAAATGATATAAAAGACTTACACCCATTATACCACCTCCAATAATTACTAACTTTGCATGTGATTGTATTTTGTCCATAAATTTTAATAACAATATATTTTAGTTAGAAGTAAATATATCTATAAATTGTCTCCATTTTGGGTACTTGTGATCAAGATTAAAATTATGAATTACTCAAGTCAGCTATCTCATCAGACTCAAAAATTGTTTTTGAAACTTTATTTTGAGTAATGGCAATCATTGCTTTTGCAACAGTTGCTGATTGAATGGGTTTCATTTTCTTTAGAGGCCCTAAAAATAGAGGAGATAATAATTTAAATACAAAAATTCCTATTTTCTCGCCTATTCTCTTTTCTTTTCGATCTCCTAATAAAAAAGAAGGTCTCATTATTCCTAGGTTTGGAAAATTAAGTCTTTTTAATTCTTCTTCTACTTCTCCTTTGAATTTTAAATAATCTCCTGAACTTTTTGGATCTGCATAACCAGATGAGATAAAAACAAATGAATTTACTGAGTTTGATTTTGCAATTTGAGCAACTTGTTTTGGAACCTCAAGCTCCACTCTTTTATATTCATTTTTATCTGGTGAATTTTTCTTTGTAGTGCCAATACAAAAGAAGCAATCATCCCCTTTGATATCTTCTCTATGATTTTCTAAATTATTAAAATCTGTTTGAATAATTTCGATCTTTGGATCACTTGTATCTATTGATGAACGAACAAATAACTTAATCTTAGAATAGTTATTATTGCTAATTAATTGATATAAAACATGGCTTCCAACTAACCCAGATGCACCAAATAATAAGGCTGTTTTCACTTCTTAAGATAAACTTTCACAAAAAGTTTTTATTCTCTCCATTGCTTTTTTTAAATTTTGCATTGAAGTAGCATATGAAATTCTAAAATAACCATCTAATCCAAAGGCTGATCCTTGTACTACAGCAACATTTGATTTCTCAAGTAATTTTTGAACAAAATCAGTATCTGTGTTTAATTTTGTTTTTTTGTTTAAGAGACCTTTGCAGCTTGGAAATACGTAAAAAGCACCATTAGGTGTTAAGCACTTAATGCCTTTAATATTATTTAAACTTTTAACAACAAAATCTCTTCTTTCTTTAAAAGCTTTTGATCTTTTTTGAATGAAACCTTGATTGCCATTTAAAGCTTCAACAGCTGCTGCTTGACTTATTGAAGATGGGTTTGATGTAGATTGTGATTGAATTTTACCAATCGCTTTAATTATATCTTTTGGACCTGCCGCATAACCTATTCTCCAACCAGTCATTGCATAAGATTTACTAACACCATTCATAGTAAGAGTTCTATCTTTTAATTTTGAATTTTGTGCGATTGTATAAAAATTAAAATTATCATATTTAATATGCTCATAAATATCATCACTCAAAATATGAACTTTTTTATTTTTAACTAAAACTTTTGCCAATTCCTCAATTTCTTTTTTAGTGTAACCTGCACCTGTTGGATTTGAGGGTGAGTTTAAAATTAACCATTTTGTTTTTTTTGTAATAGCTTTTCTTAATTTTGAAGGTGTAAGTTTAAATCCCTCTTGTTCAGTACATTTAACTATTTTTGGCTTTCCTCCAGCTAATAAAACCATATCTGGATAAGACACCCAAAAAGGTGCTGGGATTATAACTTCATCACCTTTGTTTAAAGTTGCCATGAATGCGTTATATAAAACTTGCTTACCACCAGTTCCAACAGTGATCTGATCTGCTGTGTAACTTAACTTATTTTCTCTTTTAAACTTTGCTATAATTGCTTTTTTTAAAGCGGGAGTTCCATCCACTGCTGTATATTTAGTGTCTCCATTTTTAATAGCTTTAATTGCTGCATTCTTTACGTTGTCTGGAGTATCAAAATCTGGTTCACCAGCACCAAGGCCAATTACATCTTTGCCTGCAGCTCTTAATTCTCTTGCTTTTTGAGTAACAGCAATAGTTGGTGATGGTTTAATTCTTTTTAAACTGTCTGATATTATGCTCATTGAAATATAATTTTAATCTACTAGTTTTATAAATAATGCAGAATACTTATCAAGATTTAATTACCGAAATTCAAAATAAAAATCCTGGGATTAGCCCTAAGCTTGAGGGAGGTAAAAAGTTTCAGATGAAAACTGATTTTAAGCCTGCAGGGGATCAACCAGAGGCAATTAAACAATTAGTTAATGGTGCAAATAAAGATCAACTTAGTCAGGTTTTACTGGGTGTTACTGGATCTGGAAAAACTTTTACTATGGCTAAGGTTATCGAAAAAACTAATAGACCAGCTTTAATTCTTGCTCCAAATAAAACATTGGCTGCTCAACTATATGGAGAAATGAAATCTTTCTTTCCAGATAATGCTGTTGAATATTTTGTATCTTATTATGATTATTATACCCCTGAAGCATACGTTCCACGATCAGATACCTATATTGAAAAGGAAGCATCTATTAATGAACAAATTGATAGAATGCGTCACTCCGCAACAAGATCTTTATTAGAAAGAGATGATGTGGTTATTGTATCAAGTGTCTCTTGTATTTATGGATTAGGTTCTGTTGAAGCTTATAGCAAAATGACTTTAAGCCTAAAAACTAATTATGATTATAACAGAGAAGAATTAATTAAATCTTTAGTAGCACTACAATACAAAAGAAATGATCAAAATTTTTATCGAGGAACTTTTAGAGCCAGAGGTGAATATCTTGAAATTTTTCCATCACACTTAGAAGATCGTGCCTGGAGATTAAGTTTATTTGGAGACAAGCTAGAAAAAATCGAAGAATTTGATCCTCTAACAGGAGATTTAGTAAATGAACTTGATGTAATTAAAGTTTATGCAAATAGTCACTACATCACTCCAAAACCAACAATTGAGCAAGCAATTATTAAAATTAAAAGAGAGCTCGAAGCAACTTTAAAAAAATTTAAGGAACAAAATAAATTGCTTGAGGCTCAAAGATTAGAAGAAAGAACTAAGTTTGATTTAGAAATGATTGAAGCAACTGGTTCTTGTGCTGGAATTGAAAATTACTCAAGATTTTTATCAGGCAGAAAACCAGGTGAACCTCCTCCTACTCTATTTGAATACTTCCCAGATAATACTTTAATTTTTGTAGATGAGTGCCATGTAACTGTTCCACAATTAAATGGAATGTATAAAGGAGACAGATCTAGAAAAAGTAATCTAGCCGAGTATGGTTTTAGATTGCCTTCATGTATGGATAACCGTCCTCTTAAATTTGAAGAATGGGATGCAATGAGAACTCAAACAGTTTTTGTATCTGCTACACCTGGACCTTGGGAATTAAAACAAACAAAAAATAAGTTTGTTGAACAAGTAATTAGGCCAACTGGATTGATTGATCCACCAGTAGAGATTAGACCTGCCAAAAACCAAGTAGATGATTTAATGCATGAATGTTTAAACGTAATAAATAACAATTACAGGGTACTAGTTACAACTTTAACTAAAAAAATGGCTGAAGACTTAACAGAATACCTTCATGAAAATGGTATTAAAGTTAGATACATGCACTCGGACATAGATACTTTGGAGCGGATTGAAATTATGAGAGATCTAAGGCTTGGAGTGTTTGATGTATTGGTAGGTATCAACCTTTTAAGAGAAGGACTTGATATACCAGAATGTGCATTGGTTGGAATTCTAGATGCCGATAAAGAAGGTTTCTTAAGATCTGAAACCTCTTTAATTCAAACTATTGGAAGAGC
>JAYOZQ010000038.1:4634-7428 GCA_038154225.1 Candidatus Pelagibacter sp. | reverse complement strand
AGATCCATATCTCCATAAAGTGTCATTGTTAATGTTCTAGGTATAGGGGTTGCCGTCATTAATAAAACATCACAATCTTTTCCACCTTTATCAGATAAACGTTTTCTTTGATTAACACCAAATTTATGCTGCTCATCTATAATAATTAATCCTAAATTTTTAAAATATACTTTTTTTTGAAAAATTGCATGAGTCCCAAAAATGATATCTATTTTATTATCAGCTAATTTTTTTAAAATTTCTTTTTTAATTTTATATTCAGATTTACCAGAAATTAATTCAATATTGATTTGATTTGAAAAAAGTTTTTTTGCAAAGTTGAAATGCTGTCTTGCAAGTATTTCTGTTGGTGCCATAAAAGCGACCTGAAATCCTGAATTAATTGTATTATATGCAGCTAGCAAAGATACTATGGTTTTTCCACTTCCAACATCACCTTGAAGCAGTCTAAACATTTTATTGGTTGACGAAAGGTCGTTATTTATTTCTTCTAATGTTTTAAACTGATCTTTAGTAAGCGTAAATTCTAATTTATTTAGAATTTTATTTTGTTTTGTTTTATCTACAAGTTTACTTTTTTTTTTAATTTTTTTAATTTTCTTTCTTATTTCAGAGTTAACTAAAAATGTTGAAAAAATTTCATCAAAAGCCAACCTTTGATAAAAATTTTTTTTATAATTACCTATATTTTCTGGTTTATGTAATTCAACAATTGCATCATTCCACTTTATATTTCCAAATTTATTTAAAATATTATCTGAGTGCCATTCATTTAAAGTGGGGAGATTTTTTATTATTTGATTAATAATTTTATTATATATTTTTTCAGAAATTCCTTCTGTTAATGAGTATGTGTTATGTTTTTGTTTTATAAGAGAGGAGTCTTCAGAAATATATTTAGGATTAGTAAGTTGATATTTGTTTCTATAAAAACCAATTTTTCCACTAATAGTTATCTCTTTTTCTAGGGGAAGAATTTTTCTCACATAACCTTCGTAACTATTAAAAAAAATACAATCAATTTCACCTGTTTCATCAACACAAGAAACTTTATTTGGTAGATTTCTTACTCTTGGAAAAGAATATTTTTGAGGAATAATAGTAATTGTTTGATTTTCACCAATTTTCAAATCCTTTATTTTTGTCGAACGACTTCTATCCGTATAGGATTTGGGCAACTTCCATAACAAGTCAAAAATATTATTAATTTTCTTTTTTTTTAATAAATTAGTTGTTTTAGCACCAACCCCTTTAAGTTTAGTTAAATCTGACAAAAGATATTCATAATTACTTTTATTACCCATGAAGAGATAATATATTATATTTATGACTCTCAATATAGATCTATTAAAAAAAAAGATTATTTACAGATCAAATTATCGTGGCACAAAAGAAATGGATAAACTATTAGGATCTTTTACCAAAAAGTATATTGAGATATTGAGTCTTAAAGATCTTACTGATTTAGAAAATTTATTAGATATAGATGACACAAATTTATACAATTACTATAATGGTTTAGATTGTGATTTTGAATTTAAGGAAAATTATATTAATTCCTTATTTAAAAACTTTAAATATGTTAGTGAGAAAAATTAATGGCGGAAGGACTGAGATTCGAACTCAGGAAAGAGTTGCCCCTTTGCCGGTTTTCAAGACCGGTGCATTCAACCACTCTGCCATCCTTCCGTGAAGATTGTTTTATTATTAAAATTATTTAATTCAACCATAAAATAGTCTAATAAAAGCTATAACTTATTAATCAATAGTTCCTATGAATAAAGAATTTAATAAAGGACTGTTCTTAGCTGGATTTGGTTCTTTTTGGTGGGGTTTTTTTGGTGTTTTGTATTTTAAATACATTACATACATTGGTCATATCGAATTAGTTGTTCACCGATGTCTATGGACAACATTTACATTAATTTTAACAACTTTTTTTTTTTCAAAGTGGGATATTTTTTTTACCATAATCAAAAATAAAAAAAATTTGTTTTATTTATTTTTATCTGGTTTTCTTATTTTTATAAATTGGGCTGTGTGGATTTATGCTATAGCAACCAATAGGATAATTGATGCAAGTTTTGGTTATTTTATGATGCCAATTTTAAGTGTAATGCTTGGTTATATTTTTTTTAAAGAAAAACTTAATAAAAAAAGAATACTATCAATTGTATTAGTGATTATATCTATTTTATATTTAGTTTTAATAAGTATCAAATCTTTGCCATGGGTAGGTATTATAGTTGCTTTAAGTTGGGGCTTTTACAATCTTGTTAGAAAAAAAATTAATATTGATACTGATATAGGTCTTTTAATTGAAAGCTTTTATATATTACCCTTTGCGCTAGTTGCTTTTTATTTAATAACGATAAATGGACACAATGATTTTAAGCTCTCTGATCCTCCAATGATGTTATTTATTTTTTTAGCAGGTCCAATGACGATAATACCTTTATTTTTATATGTTAGAGGTGTTGAATTATGTGGATTAGGTGCAACAGGTATGATTTTTTATATCACTCCAACATTTCAATTTTTACTAGGATATTTTTATTATGATGAACCATTTTCATTAGAAAAATTAGTTAGTTTTATTTTTATTTGGATTGCTGTAATTATATATTTGAAAGATTTATATGAAACTAATTAACTATTTATTTATAATTATATTTTTTTCTTTCACTCCATCCTTTTCAGAAAATCCAACTGGTTTTAATGCCTGGAAAGAAAGTTTCAAAAAAACTGCATTGGAAAATGATATTTCTGAAGAAACATTTGATATTGTTATGGC
>JAYOZQ010000038.1:0-4534 GCA_038154225.1 Candidatus Pelagibacter sp. | reverse complement strand
CAGTTTATGCCTTCAACAATGAAAAATTACGCAGTAGATTTTGATAAAAACAATTCAATTGATTTAAAAGATAATCACGATGCTTATGCATCTGCAGCTAATTATTTAAATCAAATTGGTTGGAAAGATAATGAGCCTTGTTTTTATAAGGTACAATTAACAAATGAAATACCAAAAAAATATTTAAATGTTTCAGCAAAAAAACTACATGATAAAAAAAAATTAAAATATTTTAGAAAATATATATCTAATGCAAATATATTAGATCAAAAATATGATAATTTAACTACTTCAATAATCACACCTGACAAAGATATAATACCAGATGCAGAAAATTTAAGTCCTGCTTACATTGTTTTTGATAACTACGAAATTATTTTAAAGTGGAATAGATCTTTAAGATTTTCATTAGCTGTTTGTACTCTTAAGGAAAAATTTAAAAATGAATTATAAATCTATTTTAATAGTATTTTTTATCTTCTTAGTAGGATGTGAACAAAATAATCTTAAAAAAGATGTTGTTAATAGAGAAATAATGTCAAAGTATAAGAATTCTGGTTTTACACTTGTTTACGACCCAGTATTAAAAAAAGAAAAAAAAATTTCAAAAAAAATTGATAACAAATCTCTTTTCATCTTTCATAAAAATCTTAAAAAAAATTCTTTTGTTAAAATAACAAATCCTATTAACCAAAAAACTGTGATTGCTGAAGTTATTTCAAACAAAGTAAGGTTTTCTGATTTTTATAATAGTGTAATAACGTCAAGAATAGCAGATGAACTATCATTAAACTTAAATGAGCCTTATATTGATCTTGTTTTGATATCTCAAAACTCAACATTCATAGCAAAAAAAGCTAAAACGTATAATGAAGAAAAAAAAGTTGCAGAAAAAGCACCTGTTGATGGAATTCAAATTGATAACTTAGGTGATGTTAATCAACCAAAAAATGAAGCTAAAAAAGATAATATTTTTAGTTATTCAATTAAAATTGCTGATTTTTATTACAAAGACTCAGCAAAGAATATGTCTGATAGAATTATTGATGAAACAAATATTACTAACCCTGTTATTAAAACAATATCCAATACTAAATATAGGGTATTATTAGGACCGTTTAATGATATAAAAAAACTAGAAGACTCATTTAATGAAATTAAATCATTAGATTTTGAAAATATAGAAATTTTAAAAGATGTTTAAGAAATTATTTTTAGTATTATTTGTAAGCGTTATTTATATTGAATCAGCCTTGGCCAATCTTGATGTGAAAGCAAGAACTGCAATTCTTCAAGATTATTACTCAGGTGAAATTCTTTATGAAAAAGAACCAGATATTTCTATATATCCTGCATCAATGACAAAAATTATGACAGCCATAATTGCTTTTGATTTAATCAAATCAGGCGATTTAAAATTAGATGAAAAGTTTATTATTTCGGAAAAGGCATGGCGATTATCAACATCAGGTTATTCATCCATGTTTATTATGGTGGGTGATCAAGTGTCAGTTGAAAATTTACTCAGAGGTATAATAGTTGCATCTGGAAATGATGCTTGTGTAGCTTTAGCTGAAGGTATTGCTGGTACTGAAGAGGAGTTTGCAATTTTAATGACAGCAAAAGCTAGAGAAATTGGCATGGAAAATACAAATTTTGCAAATTCATCTGGTATCAACGATCCTGATAATTATTCAACAGTAAGAGATATTTTAAAAATGTCTAAATATTTAATTAATAAACACCCTAAATTTTATGAGATGTTTTCAGAAAAAAAATTTACATGGAATAGGACAGGGGGTGATCCAATAACACAAGGCAATAGAAATCCTCTTTTATATAAAAATAACCTTGGTGCTGATGGAATTAAAACAGGATATTTGGCAGTTGAAAAATACTCTTTAGCTTCATCAATAGTTAGAAATGGTAGAAGACTGATTGCTGTTGGTAGTGGATTTATTTCAAAAAATTCAAGATCAAAAGAAAGTTCTAAGTTATTAACATATGGTCTTACTAATTTTGATCTTGTAAATATCTCTAAAGCCAATGAACCATTTGAAAAAATTGATGTATGGCTTGGAAAACAAGATACAGTAGATGTTTATACTAATGAAGATATCTACAAAACTATAAAAAAAGCTAAAAAAAAACTTTTAAAAGTATCTGTTAAATACGAAGGGCCAATTGAAGCTCCAATTAAAAAAGATGAAAAAGTTGCTATTTTGAAAGTTGTTTACGATGATGAGTTAGTTGGTGAATATGATTTACTTGCTTCAAATGAAGTTAAAAAAGTAAATTTTGTATCAAGATTATTAAAATCACTTAATTATCTCATTTGGGGCGATGTCTAAGAAACCAATTATTGTTTTTGAAGGAATTGAAGGGAGTGGAAAAAGTCACCATATTTCAATTGTTTCTAAATATCTTAGTAAAAAAAAAATTAGTCATATAAAAATAAGAGAGCCTGGTGGAAATCCAAATTCTGAAAAAATTAGAAAATTAATTTTAAACAATAAATCAAATTTTAATAAAGATACTGATTTATTATTATATTTGGCCGCAAGAAGCGAAAACATGGATATTATTAAAAAATCATTTAACAAGAAGATTATTCTTATTGATAGGTTTACAGACTCTACTATTGCTTATCAACACTATGGGATGGGAGTTGATCTAAATTTGATTGAGACTTTAAACAAATACTTGCTTAAAAATATTAGAGTTAGTTTTACTTTTTTAAATATAGTTAATCAAAAGAATCTTCAAAAAAGATTAAAACAAAGAAAATCACTAAATAGATATGATAAATTTAAAATGTCGTTTTATAACAAAGTTCAAAAAGGATTTTTAAATTTGTCAAAAAAACAAAAAAATAAATATCAATTAGTCAATTCAAATTTAGATATAAATAATAATGAAAAACTAATTTTGGATAAAATTGATAGATTGATTAAATGAATTTAAATCCAGCAAGTCAACTTATATTATATGGTCATCATTTTGAATTTTGTAATTTTATAGATCTTTATAAAGATAGAAAGCTACCTAATAAAATTTTGTTATCAGGAGAAAAAGGTATCGGTAAATCTACTTTAGCTTACCATTTAATTAATTGTATTTTATCCACTGACGAAGAACATTCTTATGATAAAAAAAATTTCACAATTAATCCAGAAAATAAGACTTTTAAATTAATTTTAAATAAATCTAATCCTAACTTCATTTCAATTGATATTGAAGAAGATAAAAAAAGTATCGATATTAATCAAATTAGAAATTTAATATTAAATTTAAGTAAATCGTCTTTTAATACAAAACCAAGACTTGTGCTGATTGACAATATTGAACTTTTAAACATTAATTCAGTTAATGCTTTGTTAAAAATAGTAGAAGAACCTAACGAGAATATTTATTTTATATTAATTAATAATAATAAAAAAATTTTACCTACACTTAAATCTAGATGTCTTAACTACAATATCCATCTTAAATCTGAAGAGTCTTTTGATATTTCAAACAAGATTTTAGGTGAAAACGTAAAAGAACTAATTCATGAACAAATTATAAGTTATTATAGCACACCAGGATCGATATTAAGTTTGTTAAATTTTGCCAATACAAATGGAGTTGATCTAACGCAAATAAATTTAAAAGATTTTATTAAGATGATTATAAATGAAAAAAAATATAAAAAAGATTATTTTATTAAATATTTATTATATTCTTTAATAGAACTTTATTTTAGACAAAATGTATCTTTAAGAAATATTAAACTATTGAAAATACAAAATTATTTTTTAAAAAAAATTAACAATACAAAAATCTTTAATCTAGACGATGAAACATTATTAATGGAATTTGATGATAAGGTTTTTAATGGATAAAAAATTTTATATCACAACACCAATTTATTATCCTTCTGCTAAACCACATATGGGTCATGCATATTCGAGTATAATAGCTGATTTTTTTGCCAGATTTAAAAGAATGGATGGTTTTGATGTGCAATTTTTAACTGGAACTGATGAACATGGTTTAAAAATACAACGATCAGCTGAAAAACAAAATATTGATCCTTTAGAATTCTGTAATCAAATTAGTCAAACATTTAGAGATCTTTCAAAAACATTAAATCTTACTAATACTGATTTTATAAGAACTACAGAGGATCGACATAAAAAAACTGTACAATATTTATGGAATGAGCTTGAAAAAAATGATGATATTTATTTATCTAAATATTCTGGATGGTATTCAGTATCTGACGAAGCGTTTTATAATGAGGATGAAATTGAAGATATAGATGGCGTTAAAAGATCAATTTCATCAAAATCAAATGTAGAATGGATAGAAGAGGAGTCGTATTTTTTTCGATTATCTAAATGGGAAAAACCTTTACTTGATTACTATGAAAAACATCCAAACTTTATTGCTCCAGAATCTAGAAAAAATGAGGTTATTAGTTTTGTAAAAAGTGGTTTAAAAGATTTATCTGTTAGTAGAAAAAGTTTTTCATGGGGAATAAAAGTACCTA
>JAYOZQ010000037.1:0-7527 GCA_038154225.1 Candidatus Pelagibacter sp. | reverse complement strand
ATCTTCAATAGAAATGCTTAAAACCATCAATGATTAATTCAGCTATTTATAACGGACAAGTAATTCATAAAAGATTTAAGCCAAAAGTTCATCACTTTAAGTATAAAGTTTTTTCACTGTTGTTAGATCTTTCAGAACTAGAAATTTTAGATAAAAAAGTTAATTTTTTTTCATTCAATAAATTTAATTTAATTAGTTTTCATGAAAAAGATCATGGAGAAAGAGATGGAAGTTCACTGAAATTATGGGTGAAAAAAAACTTAGAAAAAAATAATATACAACACAAAGATATAAAGATTAAAATTTTATGTTATCCAAGAATTTTTGGATTTGTTTTTAATCCTTTAAGTGTTTTTTATGTTTACAATTTAGAGGACCAATTAATTTCAATTTTATATGAAGTTAAGAATACGTTTGGTGAACAACATACATATATTTTTAAAGTATTAAAAGATTCTAATTTAATTCAAAATAATTGCTCAAAAAAATTTCATGTATCACCATTTATTGACATGAATTGTAATTATTTTTTTAGGTTATTAAAACCAGGTAATAAAATTTCAGTTATAATTGATCAATATGATAGTAAAGATAAAATTCTTTATGCATCTCAAGATGGAATTAGAAGTGATTTTAACACAAAATATTTGATTAAATCATACCTAAAACACCCAATAATGACATTTAAAATTATTATAGCGATACATTATGAAGCGTTTAAACTTTGGGCGAAAGGAATTAAATTTATCAAGAAAAAAATTAAAATTAGAAATAATATAACAATTGAAAATTAATGATTTTACATAAAATAGCTGACAAAATTATTTTTAATATTCTTAAAAGAATAAGTGTTGGTTATTTAGAAATTACTTCAATTTCGGGAGAACTTTTAAAATTTGGAAATTATGAAGATAAACTTAAAGCAGATTTAAAGATCAAGTCTTCAGCGCTAAGCTATAATTTGATTAAAGGTGGAAGTGTTGGTTTAGCAGAATGTTATATGAAGAATGAGTTTGAGACTAGTAACTTATCCAATCTAATTGAATTAGCAGCAAGGAATATTAATATTGTCCATAAATTTGCAGGAATATTAGATTTAAAATTTTTAAACTATATTAAAAATAAATTCATTAAAAATACAAAAAGTAGAAGCAAGGAAAATATTGCTAAACATTATGATCTTGGAAATGATTTCTTTTCACTTTGGCTTGATAAAACACTTACTTATTCAAGTGCAATATTTGATGAACAAAATAAAGATTTAGCAGAGGCTCAAAACAATAAATATCAAAAATTAATAAATTTAATTCAGCCAAATAATGGAGATAAAATTCTAGAGATAGGTTGTGGATGGGGTGGATTTGCTGAATATTTAGGCAAAAACTATGATGTCAAATTAGACTGTATTACGATTTCAAAGAAACAATTTGAGTATGCTAAAGAGAGAATTCATAATTGTGGACTTAATGAAAAAGTAAATATTGAAATTAAAGATTATAGAGATTTAAACAGTAAATATAACTCGATTGCATCAATTGAAATGATTGAAGCAGTTGGTCAAAATTATTTAGAAAGTTATTTTAAAACTATAAAAGACAATTTGACTGATAGTGGCAAAGCAGCAATTCAAGCAATAACGATTGATGACAGTCTTTATGATCGATATAAAAATAAACAAGATTTCATTCAAAAGTACATCTTTCCAGGTGGATTTTTGCCAAATAAAAACACAATAAACAAACTCGTGTCTAAGAATGGACTTAGTGTTAATTCATATATTTCATATGCTGACCATTATGCAAATACACTGGCAATCTGGAGAGATGAATTTAACAAAAAGTGGAGTTTAATTAAAAATCAAGGTTTTGATTTAACCTTTAAAAGAATGTGGGAATTTTATCTCTCATATTGTGAAGCAGGTTTTAAATCAAAAAATATTGACTTAATTCAGTTCTCACTTCAAAACAAATAACATATACTGGAGACTATAATGCGTCATATAAATATAATCAGATCTATTTTATTGATAATTTCAATATTCTTAATTACAAGTTGTTCAAATAATAGCGCTATGAAACCTGAAGATTTTAAAAACAAAGAACCAAGACTAGTCATTGAAGAATATATGACAGGAAATGTAAAAGCTTGGGGGGTATTACAAAATAGATCTGGAAAAGTTACAAGACAATTTTCTGCTGATTTAAATGGAACTTGGGATGGAAAACAATTAATTCTTAAAGAAAAATTTAATTGGGATGATGGAGAAGTTCAAGATAGAGAATGGATTATAAATAAAATAGACGAAAATAATTATGAAGGTACAGCAGGTGATGTTGTTGGAAAAGCAAAAGGCTACTCTTATGGGCCAGCCTTTAAATTTGAATATGTTTTATTAGTACCTGTTAAAGGCAAAGAGATGAAAATTACTTTTGATGATTGGATTTTTAAACAAGACGATAGAGTTGCAATTAACAGAGCTACTATGACAAAGTTTGGATTTAAAGTAGCTGAATTAACTGTTGTGTTTGTAAAAGACTAATTATTTTTTCTGATATTTCGTTAGTCTGCCAACTAAACCAAAATAAAGTTTACTAGGTAAAAAACTTAAAATTTTTAATGTGATTGTTAATGCTTTAGGAAAGTGTATTTCAAATATATTTTTATTAATTAATCCATCATATATTTGATCAGCAGCATATTCTGGTGTTTTTAAAAATGGCATTTTAAAATCATTTTTATCAGTCATAGGTGTTTTAATAAATCCAGGTGATACTAAACAAACACGTACATTGTCTCTTTTAAAATCAAAATATAAACTTTCGGCTAAGTTATTTAGTGCTGACTTAGAAGGTCCATAACCCGTTGAATTAGGCAATCCTCTGTAACCTGCAATAGATGAAACGATAGTAATAATGCCATCTTTTTTATCTCTGAAATATTTTTCAACAGCTTTAATACTATTTACGGTTCCAAAAAAATTTATTTTAAACACATCTTCCATTTGCTCTATATCAATATCTTTTTCTTTTTTAGGATTCCAAGTGCCAGTTGAAAAAAAACAAATATCTATACTCTGAAACTTATTTATAATTTGGTTAAATACTTCGTTGCATTTTAATTTATCTGTTACATCAAGTGGAAATGCTGAAATATTTTCGTATGTATTTGAAAGTTCATTTAATAACTCTTCTCTTCTTGCAGAAACAGCAACATTCCAACCTTTACTTGCAAATTTAATTGCTAAAGCTTTACCTATCCCAGTACTTCCGCCAGTTATCCAAATAGTTTTTTTGCTCATTTTTTGATATGTATTAATAGCATGATTAAAAATAAACTCTTAACATTTATATTGTTTCTAATCATTACCTTTTCAGCGTCTTTAGTTGGAGGTTTAGCTACTATTAATTTTAAAGAGCCTTGGTATTCATTATTGAATAAACCAATATTTAATCCACCAGATTGGGTGTTTGGTCCAGTATGGACTATTTTGTATTTAATGATGACTATTTCTATATGGCTTTATTGGCACTCAAAAAATAAAGAAATGAATACGGTTTATATTTATTTCATACATTTAGTTTTTAATACAACTTGGAGTATTACTTTTTTTGTATTCCACAACATGCTTTTAGCTTTAATAGTATTGATCATATTAATAGCTTTTATTATCAATCTAATTTTAAGGTTTAGACGCGTCAAGATGATTAGTGCATATTTAATGATTCCATATTTACTTTGGTGTTGCTTTGCACTAATTCTTAACAGTAGTCTAATTATATTAAATTAAATATGGATGATGTAGTAGTAATTGGTGGTGGTATCATAGGAGCAGCAACTGCTTATTTTTTATCTAAAGAGGGTAGAAAAGTAAAAGTTATAGAAAGAGATCCAACATACAAAACGGCTTCTTTCCCTTTATCCTTAGGTGGTTTTAGAAGACAATTTTTTCAAAGAGAAAATATTTTATTAGGAAAGTTTGCTAGAGAATTTATTTATCAAATTCCTGAATTGTTAAAAACTGAAAAAAATCCAAATCCTACAGCAAGTATGGTGACAAATGGATATCTTTTAATGTTTGGTCCAGAACATGCCGAAGAACAATACCGAGCTTTAGAAAATCACAAAGAATGTGATGCTGGAACAAAAAATATTAAAGGATCAGAATTATCAAAAGTGTTTCCCTATGTTAATAGTGAAGGAATTGAAACTGCAACTTATACCGATAATCAAAGCGAAGGTTGGATCGATCCTTTTATGTTTCATAGCGCTCTTAAAAGTAAAGCTATTGAGCTTGGTGCTGAATTTATCAAAGGGGATGTTAAAAGTATTTCCGAAATCAAAGCTAAAACAATTGTTTCAGCTGCAGGCTGTTGGACTAAAGAACTACTAGAAGATATTCCAGTTGTTCCACAAAAACACACAGTTTTCAGGGTTAAATGTCCAACTTATATTAAAGAAATGCCTTTAACTGGTGATTTAACAACCGGAGTTTATTGGCGACCAGAGGGTGGAGAATACTTGGCTGGATCACCACTTTCTGTATTCGATGCTGATGATTTAGAACCAGCATGGAATGATTTTGAAGAATTAGTTTGGCCTGCACTTGCAAAAAGAATACCTGCTTTTGAAGAATTAAAATTAACGGGTGGATGGGCTGGATACTATGACTGTAATAAATTAGACAATAATGCTGTTGTTGGCAAACATCCTAAATATGAAAATGTTTACATGGCTTCTGGATTTACTGGAAGAGGCTTGATGCAAGCACCAGGAATTGGAAGAGCATTAACAGAATTAATTACAACAGGATCTTATCAAACTATTGATATTAGTGAGTTTGCAGTTGAAAGAGTGCTAGGTAACAGTGCTAGACCTGAACCTTACGTATTATAAATTTAAGTACCACAGAAAGTTTGATACTTTTCATTACTAATCGGAGCAGGGACTTGGTATTCCGCAATATCTTCTTGATTAGAATAAGGATTTTTCAATATATCATTAAGTTTTTTCATTTTTTCTAAGTTACCATTGTTAGCTTCAGTTAAAGCTTCCTCTACTTTGTGATTTCTTGGAATAACAATAGGATTGTTTTTTTTCATTAATTCAATTTGTTTTTCTTTTGAAGAATTATTTAATTTAGATCTTTTTTTCCATTCATCAAACCATGTTATAAAAGCTTCATCTTTATAGGTGTTCTCATCTATTTTGATTTCCATTAAATGACAAAAAGTGTTTGTGTAATCAATCTTATATTTTTCCATCCAATTAAGTAAATCATCAATTAACTGTCTATCGTTTTTATCTTCACCAAATAAGCCCAGTTTATCTCTCATCATATTTAACCATTTTTTTTCATAAATATTTTGAAAGTTGTCGATTACATCAGTTGCAATTTTAATTGCAGTTTCTTCATTTTTATCAATAAGTGGAATGAGACATTCAGCAAATCTAGCTAAATTCCATTTAGCTATAGGAGGTTGGTTAGAATATGCGTATCTGCCAAATTTATCTATAGAACTAAAAACTGTTTTGGGGTGATATTGATCCATAAAGGCACAAGGACCATAATCAATAGTTTCTCCAGATATTGTCATATTATCAGTATTCATTACTCCATGAATAAAACCTACACGCATCCAATCAACTACTAACTGACATTGTTTTTCCATTACTAGGTTTAACAAATCTAAAGCTTTTGTTTTTGAAGATTTAATTTGAGGATAATGTCTTTCAATAGTGTAATCGACTAGTGTGTTAAGATCTTCAATATTTTGTCTTGCTGCTATATATTGAAAAGTTCCTACACGTAAGTGGCTTGAAGCAACTCTAGTTAAAATAGCTCCATCTAACAAATTTTCTCTTACAACTTTTTCACCTGTTTTAACTACAGCAAGGCTTCTAGTTGTTGGAATATTTAAAGAGTTAATAGCTTCACTGATAATATATTCTCTAAGCATTGGCCCTAATGCAGCGCGTCCATCTCCTCCTCGAGAAAATGAGGTTCTTCCCGAACCCTTAAACTGAATATCAAAACGGTTGTTTTTATTAGATATATGCTCACCTAATAGAACGGCTCTTCCATCACCCAACATAGTAAAATGACCAAATTGATGACCGGCATACGCTTGAGCAATTGTGGTGCTTCCATTTGGTAAAGAATTTCCAGAAAACAATAAAGACAAATCTTTTTCTTTTGTCTTTGAAAAATCTAAATTTAATTCTTTTGCCAATTGCTCATTTAAAATTACTAATTCTGGATCATGAACCGGCGTAGGCTTAATATCTTCAATAAAGGTTTTAGATAATTTTGAATAGGTGTTATCAAAATGCCAACCAATGGTCATTTTAATTAATTTACTTCAGCTTGATTTTCTTTTGCTTTAACTTCTGTTTTGAACTGGTTTGAAATTTTTTGAACTTCTACTGATGAAACTTTGTATTCAGCACACATAGTTTCTTCATCTTTACCATGACCAGTAACCATATTTACCATATGTTCTGGGAAGTGGAACGTTGTGAAAACAATTCCTTCCTTAACTTTATCGGTAACTTCAACTTTTAAAGCAACTTCACCTCTACCAGAATAAAGTCTTCCAATGTCTCCTGTGTTCAAATCTCTATTAGCAGCATCCTTAGGATGTATTAAAAGCACATCCTCATCTACAATGTTAATATTTTTAGTTCTTCTTGTCATAGTTGCTGCATTATAGTGTTGCAGAACTCTACTAGTTGTTAAAATTAAAGGATAATCTTTTTGATTGGCTTCTATCTCGCTAGATTCTTTCCAATCAAAATTTTTAAGTCTTCCTTTTCCTAATTTAAAAGTTTCTGTATGAAGTATTTGTGTATCGGTTCCATCTTCTTGTACTGGCCATTGTAATCCAAATTTTCCAAGTCTTTCTCTAGTAACGCCTTTAAAAAAAGGAACAACATCTGCAATTTCTTTTAAGACTTGATCCGCATCATATGTTGGTTGATCAAAGCCAAGTTTTTGCATCATATCAGTTACAATAACACCATCAGGTTTTGTACCTGGTAATGGTGGAACAGCTCTGTTTACTCTTTGAATTCTTCTCTCTGTATTTGTGAAGGTACCATCTTTTTCTAGGAAAGTTGTTCCTGGTAAAACTACAGTTGCAAGTTTAGCTGTTTCACTCATAAATATTTCTTGAACTACTAAAAGTTCTAATGAATTCATTGCTTCAACAACATGAGCACTGTTAGGATCTGTTTGAACTATATCTTCACCAATGATCCATAGTCCTTTTAATTCTTTATCAATTGCTGCTTCAAACATTTGTGGAATTTTTAATCCTGGTTTAGTTGGGTGTGTTACACCATACTTTTCTGTATAGAATTTTTGATTTTTCTCATCAGCAACTTCGAAGTAGCCTGCACCTTGATGTGGTTGGCATCCCATATCAGCTGCTCCTTGAACATTGTTCTGTCCTCTAAGTGGGTTTACTCCAACACCTTTTCTACCAATATTTCCAGTAATCATTGCAAGATCAGCGATTAACATTACTG
>JAYOZQ010000036.1:0-7772 GCA_038154225.1 Candidatus Pelagibacter sp. | reverse complement strand
CTACACCAATATCTTTATAAGTTTGTCCTGGAATTCCTGGAGGAGTTCTGAACTTGTACTTTCTAAAGTCAGCCATGCTATTAATTGGCTCTTTGAACCAACCTAAAGCCTCTGGACCTACTGGTTGTAACATGAAACCTTTGATATCTCTTCCCATTTCAGTCCATAGTTGGTCGTATAATTCTTTACCACCACCATATTGGAACCAAGATAAGAAAGCTAAGTTATCAATACCAACACCTGCACCAGCTACTGGCGAACCAAATAACATAGCTGCTGGGTGATCACCTGACCAATAGTGAGTCCAAGCGAAACCACAATCGATAAGACCTTTATCAACTGCATCTAAAGTTTCCTTAACACCTACTACTGCTCCAGCTGGCATAATTTCAAACTTAAGTGAACCTTGTGTTAATTCAGAAACTGTGTCAGTGAAATCTTTTAACATTTTCACTTCATCAGCTTTTGCACTAATTACAGTTTGGCACTTAAGAGTTTGTGCAGAATTTGCTCCTGTAACTGTCATGACAGTTAAAAGAAGAGTTCCTACAACTAATGATATGATTTTTTTCATATTATATTTTCCCTCTCTGTGTTTTTTTATAAAAAAAGTACCCTCTCAAACTTTTAAAAGTTAAACAAGGGTTAATATTGATTTATTAAGCAATTTTTAAGTAAATTTGTTATTATATAAAAATTTTTAACTTATAAAGGTTCTAATTTAATGGATAACTTTGATTTCATAATTCTTGGAGCAGGTTCAGCGGGTTGTGTACTTGCTAACAGATTATCTGAAAATCCTGATCACAAAGTTTTACTATTAGAAGCTGGCGGCAAAGATAATTATCCATGGATACATATTCCTGTTGGATATTTTAAAACCATGCACAACCCTAGTACAGATTGGTGTTATCGAACAGAACCAGATGAAAGTATGAATAATATTTCTATAAGATATCCAAGAGGTAAAACTCTAGGTGGCAGCTCTTCAATTAATGGATTACTTTATATAAGGGGTCAACATCGTGATTATGATCTTTGGAGACAATCAGGAAATACAGGTTGGGGTTGGGATGATATTTTGCCCTATTTCATAAAAGCAGAAAATCAAGAGAGAGGAGAAAGTGAATTTCATGGGGTTGGTGGACCTTTATCAGTTTCAGATCAAAGAATACATCTTCCTCTATTAGACGAGTTTCAAAATGCAGCTGAAGAATTTGGAATTCCCAAAACAAAAGATTTTAATACTGGTGATAACCATGGATGTGGTTATTTTCAAGTAACTCAAAAAGATGGTTTTAGATGTAGTACTTCCGTTGGTTATTTAAATCCAGTTAAACATAGAAAAAATTTAAAAATTATTACGAATGCTCATGTTAAAAAAATTAATTTTAAAGATAAAACTGCTGAGGAAGTGGAATTTTGGGAAGGTGATGAATTAAAAAAAGTAAAAGCTAATAGAGAAATTATTCTTTCGTCTGGTGCTATTGGATCTCCTCAAATATTACAAGTTTCGGGAATAGGAAATTCTGAAAAATTAAAAAACTTAGGTATTGAAACAGTTAAAGATTTAAAGGGAGTTGGTGAAAATTTACATGACCATTTAATGCTAAGACCTATTTATAAAATAAATGGAATAAAATCACTGAACAAAAAAATTAATAGTTTATTTGGAAATTTAATGATTGGACTTGAATACGTATTCAAAAGATCTGGTCCAATGACAATGGGGGCAAGTCAGCTTTGTATGTTTGCTAAAAGTGATCCATCACTTGAGCTTCCAGATTTACAATGGCACGTTCAACCAATGAGCATGGATACATTGGGTGCAACTAAAAATCATGATTTTCATGCTTTTACTCCTACTGTTTCAAATATAAGACCCACTAGCAGAGGTCATGTAAGTATTGTTGATAAAGACTCTAGAACTTATGCCAAAATAAAACAAAACTATCTGTCGACAGACCATGATCGAATGGTTGCTGCAAGAGGTCTTAAATTAACAAGGAAAATTGTTTTAGAATCTGAAACTTTTAAAAAGTACTCACCTGAAGAATATAGACCAGGAATAAATATTAATGATGATGAAGAATTAGTCAAAGAAGCATCTAATTATGCACAAACTATTTTTCATCCAGTTGGTACTTGTAAAATGGGCCAAGATGATATGGCTGTTGTTGATGAAAAATTAAGAGTTAAGGGAATAAAAAATCTTAGAGTAATTGATGCATCAATAATGCCTAGTATTACTTCTGGTAATACTAACGCACCAACAATAATGATTGCAGAAAAAGGTGCAGATATGATACTAGAGCACTAAATGTTTGCAGAATTATTCACACCAGAGCAATTAACAATTTTAGGACAAATCATTTTCATAGATTTAGTTTTAGCTGGAGACAATGCAATTATCATTGGAATGGTTGCTTCAAAATTTCCAGTAGAACAAAGAAAAAAAGTAATTTTTTGGGGTATTGGTGGAGCTGTAGTCTTAAGAATTATCTTAACTATGTTGACTGCATACTTGTTGCAGATTACTGGCTTAAGGTTGATTGGAGGATTATTACTTCTTTATATTGTCTACAAACTCTATGTTGATGTAATTAAAGGACAATCTCAGGAAGAAGATATTAAGGTAGACAATTCAAGTTTCATGAAGGCCATATGGACAGTTTTATTGGCAGATTTTACAATGAGTTTAGATAATGTATTAGGTGTAGCAGGTGCTGCAGGAGATCATTATGGATTATTAATTTTTGGATTGGCTTTATCAATTGTTTTAATGGCTACAGCAGCTAATTTAATCTCAGGTTGGATTAAAAAATACAAATGGATAGCATGGGCAGGATTACTAGCAATATTAGTGGTTGCAGTAGAGTTGATTTACACAGATATTAAAATAATATTTCTATAATGTATTTACAAAAAATTAATTTAAAAAATAAATACGCTTTAGTTACTGGTGCAGGTAAAGGATTAGGGAAAGCTTGTTCTATTGCTTTGGCAGAAGCTGGAGCTACAGTTATAGCACTTAGCAGAACTCCATCTGATCTTGATAAATTAGAAAAACAAATCAAAAAAATTAAAGGAAAAATTATTAAAGTTCCATGTGATGTAATGAATTACGAAGATTTAAAAGAAAAAATTAATAAAATTAAAATTATTGATATTCTAGTGAATAATGCAGGAACTAATATCCCAGAACCATTTGAAAAAATTAAACAAAAAAGCATGAACTACTTAGTTGATCTTAATTTAAAAGCTGCTTTTAACGTAGCTCAACTTGTTGTTAAAAAAATGTTAAAAAATAAAAAAAGACCAGGTTCAATTGTGAACATGTCCTCTCAACTAGGTCATGTAGGTATGAGTGGTCGAAACGTATATAATATGACTAAATTTGGTATTGAGGGTCTTACCAAAGGTATGGGTGTTGAGTTAGCAAAAAAAAATATAAGAGTTAATACTGTTGCGCCAACTTTTGTAGAAACTCCAATGGTTAAAAACTTTTTTAAAAATAAGAAATTTAAGAAACTCGCTTTAGGCAATATTCCGTTGGGAAAAGCTGCAACAGAGAGTGATATAGCAACAACTGTTTGCTTTTTAGCTTCTTCAGCCTCGTCAATGATCACAGGTACATCAATAGTAATAGATGGCGGATGGACAGCTCAATAATTTATAGACTCTTATTAGTTTTATTCATTTTTACATTTTCGCAAGTACAAGCAATAGAATTTCAAGGTAATTTTACTCAAGGGCATTTTATTTTAGGCAAAACCGATCCTAAAGCACAAATTAAAGTTGGCAAAAAAGAAGTAAAAGTATCTGAAGATGGTTTTTTTGTTTTTGGAATTGATAGAGATAGAAAATTTGATTTAACATTTACTAAAATTTTAAATGGAAAAAAATCAATAATTACTAAAAAAGTTTTAAAGAGAGAATATAATATCCAAAGAATTGATGGACTTGCTGAAAGCAAGGTAACACCACCTGAGTCAGTTTATAAAAGAATTAAAAAAGAAAATAATGCTATTGGTGAAGCTAGAGCTATCAACTCTGATCTAATTTATTTTAAAGAAAAATTTATTATGCCAGTAGAAGGAATTATTAGTGGTGTCTATGGTAGCCAAAGAATATTAAATGGTAAACCAAGATGGCCTCATTACGGTATTGATATAGCTGCAAAACAAGGAACAATGATAAAGTCTTCTGGAACTGGTGTTGTTACAATGGCTGAAGATGATTTATATTATACAGGTGGCACAATTATAATGGATCATGGTCATGGTATTTCAACAATATATTCTCACCTTGAAAATGTTTTAGTGTCAGTTGGAGATAGAATAAATCAAGGCGATATAATAGGTACTGTTGGTTCAACAGGAAGATCAACTGGACCCCATCTTGACTTTCGAATTAATTGGTTTCAAACAAGACTTGATCCTATGTCGGTATTAAAATAAAAAAGTCTAATGAAAAAAACATTAAAAGATAAACTTTCAGATAAATTAGTTAACGCCTTTTTAAAAAATAAAATTATTACAGCCTTACCCAAAAGATTTACGAAAAAACTTGTAGATGCTGATAAATTTAGAAAACTATGTGAAAGCAAAATTAAAGAACCTATTATTGGTTACAAAGCTGGAGGCACAGGAATTCCACTTTTAAAAAAATTAAAAGAAAAAGAACCTTTTTACGCATCAGTTTATAAAAGAAATTTTTTAAAAAGTGGCAAACGGGTTAAGATAAATAAATCAACTTTGGGTATTGAACTTGAAGTTTGTTATTTAATTAAAAAGTCTTTTTTTACATCAAAGGGATCAATTACAAACAAAAATGTTACAAAATTCATATCTCATATGGCGCCGTGCATAGAAGTTGTTGGCTATAGACAAAAAAGAAAAGGAATTACTTCTTTTGGTGATTTAAGTAGTGATTTTGGGGGAAATGTTAAGTTTTTAATCGGGCAAAAGAAAAAATATATGAAAATAAATATTGGCAATTTAAAAGCAAACATTTCAAATAAAAAAGTTAATCAAAATGTTAATGGAAATACTAATGCGGTATACATTAACCCACTTAACTCTTTAAGATTTGTTCTAAATAAAGTTAAAAAAGATAAAGTTGATTTAGGTAAAGATTTTTATGTATTCACAGGTTCTACTGTAGGTGTAGTTCCTATTCTTGGAAAAGGTTTATATACTGGTAAAATTGATAAATTAGGATCAGTAAAAGCAATTATTTCTTAATGGCGCTTCATTTTAGTAAAGAAGAATTTTCTAAAAGAAAACAAGATGTTTTAAAATCTATGAAAGAGCAAAAATTAGATGCCCTTTTAATGTTTAGACAAGAGTCGATGTATTGGCTTACTGGTTACGATACATTTGGATATGTTTTTTTTCAAACTTTAGTTTTAGACCAAAAAGGAAATGTAGTTTTATTAACTCGTGCACCTGACCTAAGACAGGCACAAAATACTTCCAATATTCAAGATATAAGAATTTGGGTGGATAAAGATGGAATAAACCCAACGGATGATCTTAAGATAATTTTAGATGAACTTGATCTTAAAAATAAAAATGTTGGCATTGAATATGAAGCTTATGGAATGACAGGACGTAATGCTTTAAAATTAAATAAATCTCTAGAAAATTATTGTAAAGTTGAAGATCAATCTGAACTGATTACAAAATTAAGAGTTATAAAATCTAATGAAGAATTGGTTTATGTAAAACAAGCTGCTGAGCTGGCAGATAGAGCTTTAGATGAAGCCTGGAAGCATGCAAAAGCTGGAGCTAATGAAGCAAAAATTTTAGCTGAAATGCAAAGAGCTGTTCTTGAAGGTGGCGGAGATTATCCCGCTAATGAATATATTATAGGCTCAGGTGATAATGCTTTACTTTGCAGATACCAAGCTGAAAAAAGAAGTTTATCTAACACTGACCAACTAAGTCTAGAATGGGCGGGTACTTTTAAACATTATCATTCCGCAATGTTTAGAACAATTCCTATAGGAAAAGCTGACCCCAAACATATAAAAATGCATGAAGCTTGCGTTGAAGCACTAACTAATTGTGTAAACACTTTAGTTCCAGGTAATACAGCTGGTGAAGTTTTTGATGCACATGCAAAAACATTTGATGATTTAGGGTTTAATAAAGCAAGAATGAATGCTTGTGGATATTCATTAGGTTCAACATTTTCACCTAATTGGATGGACTGGCCTATGCTATACACCGGCAATCCTTATGTTATCACACCTGGCAACGTCTTCTTTATGCACATGATATTAATGGACTCAGATAATAATTTGGCAATGAATTTGGGCGAAACCTACTTAGTTACAGAAAACGGAAACGAAAGATTAGGAAAACAAAAATTAGATTTAGTTGTTCTTTAAATCTCTGATCTAGCTCGTAAACGCTCATAAATTAAACGTGTTTTAACTCCTAAATTCAAAAACGGTTGAGGGGGCAACCATGTAGGCTTGTTTCTAGCTTCTATAATTTCTATTTCTTTAGAATTTTCTTCGCTTGCTTTAATAGCAATTTGTTCACCAAAAAGAGTGCCTACTCCAATACCTGAACCATTATAACAACCAGCAGCAAAAACATTGTTGTCAATTTTTTCAAATATTTGAGAACTATTCCTTGTTCTGGATACAACACCAGACCATGATGATTGTATTATATCCTCTGGTAATTGTGGAAATCTTTTTTGAATACCAATTTTTTGGTTGATTGATCTTTTTTCTAAATCAAATTTTGACATTTTAAAAGGATTGTGAACTTCAGCTGTATTTCTTATTAAAATTCTTTTATCTTTAGTCATTCTAATTGTGGCACCCATTGGTCTTACAGGTAAAACACCCCACTCTTTTGGTTGGCCAATAGATTTAAATTCATCATCAGTTAATGACCTTGTCATGCTTGCAGTTAAAGTAATTGGAAAATTATAGTTTGATTTAATTCCTAAAGATTTTAAAAAACCATTTGTTGCAAAAATAATTTTCTTAGTATTGATTCTACCATTTTTAAATTTGCAAGAAATTATATCTTTAGTTTTTTTCCAACTTAGTAAAGATGAGTTTTCATATAAACAAACATTTTTTGGTAATACATCAATCATTGCTCTAACTAATTTCCCAGGATGTAACAAAACTCCACCTTTAGTATGAAGTGCTACATTATAAAAATTAGTACCTAATCTTTTAGATAATTCATTATTAGATAATAAATTATGTTCAAAACCTAGTTTTTTAAGAGTATCTGAAAAGTTTCTTAAAATTTTTTCATCTTCTTTTTTGGATGAGGCAAAATATTTTCCACATTGATTCCAATCGCAATCAACTTGATATTCACTTATAAATTTTTTAACAGTATTTATTCCTAAATCATAAATATCAGTTTTTTTTTTATAGTTATCTAAATCTTTATTAGATGTGAATCCATCGTTGAGAGTGGTGTCAACCAAATACCCTGAATTTCTACTGCTAGCCCCTTCACCTGCTAATTGTGAATCTATTAATATAATTTTTTGATTTTGATATAATTGAGCTAATTTTCTTGCAGCAGATAGTCCTGTGTAACCAGCTCCAATTACTAGCCATTCACAATCCTCATTTGATCGAAGTGTCTTAATGTTTGTTCTAGGGATTAAATCTTTAATCCAACTACAACTATTATCGTTAGTCACTTCCATGAAGTGACTTTACGATAATTGTAATAAATTTTAAAGTTCTTAAGAGTTTAAAGAAGGTTGCTTCTTCATATCTG